>JAJDFU010000390.1 GCA_020528935.1 Saprospiraceae bacterium
CGGGGCGTGGCGCTGTGCCGTGCGGGGTGGGCCTGGCCTGTCGGGGATTGTTTGTTCCGTCCCGGGCGGCCGGCACCCAGGGCCCGGCGGAGTGGTCCTACCGGGGCCGCGGGCAGTGGACGGCCCGGCGCAAGCCCTTCGAGTATCCCGATATTTCCCGGGGCATCAGCGGCATGACGCTGCGTGCACAATCCAAAACCGCCGGCATCTAGCTGGGCTGTGGGGAATGTCCGTTCGATCGCCTGGTGGTTTTTCACAGCGGGACGGCCCGCCTGAACGCAAAAGCCGAGGACAGCCACGCTTTTGCGTTCGGCACCTACTGGGAGTTTCCGAAGCCGGTGGATACGGTCGCACTGGAACTCCGTCCGCAGGGAGCCGAACTATACGGCCTGTTGCTGCACGAGAGCCACCGGCAGGGGGTGCTCTACCATGCTATAGGGGTGAACGGCGCGACCTTCGCACACTTCAATCGGGCGCCCTTGTTGCTGGATCAATTGCCCTGGCTCCAACCGGATCTGCTGATCGTCTCGCTGGGGACCAACGAGGCCCTGCAGCCCACCTTCAGCGCCGAACAGGTGGCCGCTCAGGCCCGCCAGCTGATCCTGGCCCTTCGGCAGGCAACTCCGGGGGTACCCCTGTTGCTCATCACCCCGCCCGACGCGCTGAGCCGGGGGCGTGGCCCGGCCCAAACCGGTGCCATGCGCGATCTTCTGCTGGAGCTGGCCGAGACCGAGCAACTGGCCTGCTGGGATCTGTACGGGATCATGGGCGGCCCGGGCTCGGTGCGCGCCTGGCGCGAGCTGGAGCTGGCCCATACGGATCTGATCCACTTCACCAAAGCCGGCTACGAACTGCAGGCCCGCCTGCTGCTGGAAGCCCTGTACAAGGCCTATGGAGATGCGCATTGATTGGGACGCCCTGGCCGGCCTGCTGCGCTACGATCCCGCGCAGCCCATGCTGTTCAACAGCGGCACCTTCCTGCTGCTGTTCCTGCTTTTCTACGGGCTGTTCCTCTGGTGGCGCAAGCGCATCTTTTGGCGCACCCTCTACTTTTTCGCTTTTTCGCTCTTCTTCTACTACAAGTCCAGCGGCTTCTTTTTTGTCCTGCTCATCCTGTCCACCCTGGTGGATTTTGCACTGGGGCATTTCATCTTCCGGGCAACCACGGCCGGGCGCCGCCGCTTTTACCTGTTCCTCAGCATAGCCGCCAACCTGGGCATGCTGGGGTATTTCAAGTATGCCAACTTCTTCCTGGACACCTCCAATGCGCTTTTCGGCAGCCAATTTCAGGCCGTGGACATCTTTCTTCCTGTGGGCATCTCGTTCTTCACCTTCCAGACGATGAGCTACAGCATCGACCTGTACCGGCGAAAGATCCGCCCGCTCACCGAGGAGGTGACCGATGTGCGCTCGTTCTTCCGGCAATTGCTGGACTTCGGCTTTTTCGTCAGCTTTTTTCCGCAGCTGGTGGCCGGCCCCATTGTGCGGGCTGCCGATTTTATCCCGCAGATCCGCCAGCCCTTACAGCTGAGCCGGGAGGAACTGGGCCGCGCCCTGCTGCTCATCATGGGCGGGCTGTTCAAAAAGGCCGTCATTTCGGACTACATCAGCGTGAATTTTGTGGATCGCGTTTTCGAGTCGCCCGAGTTGTATTCCGGTTTTGAAAACCTGATGGCCGTATACGGCTATGCCGTGCAGATCTACTGCGACTTCAGCGGCTACTCGGATATGGCTATTGGCCTTGCCCTTTTGCTGGGCTTCCGCCTGCCGGAAAATTTCCGCCTGCCGTACCAGGCCGACAGCGTGCAGGATTTCTGGCGCCGCTGGCACATCTCGCTTTCCACCTGGCTTAGGGATTACCTGTACATTTCCCTGGGGGGCAACCGCAAAGGTACACTGCGCACCTACGTCAACCTCATGATCACCATGCTGCTGGGCGGCCTCTGGCATGGGGCCAGCTGGGTGTTTATCCTGTGGGGCGGGTTGCACGGTCTGGCCCTGGCTTTTGACCGGGCCCTGCGGCGGTTCTTGCCCAATCCGGCGGTACGGGCCATGCTTCTCCTGCTGCTGGTGCAGGGCTTCGGGCAGGTACTGATCGAATACCTCTTTGCCAACGGGCTGTTGCTGGATCGGGCGTTCTACCGGCAGGTGAGCCTGGGCAACGGGCTGGTAGCTCTAGCGGTCATGGCGCTCACGCTGCTGGCCGTGCTGAGCGATTGGCTGGGCAGCCGCTGGCGGGCCGGCAACCAGCAGGTGAGCGGCATACTGGCCACGGTCTTTACCTTTCATTTCGTTTGTTTCTGCTGGGTGTTCTTCCGGGCCGGCGCCCTGGGTAATCCCAATCCGCCCATGGCCACGGCCGGCGGCGTGCTCGGGCAGATCTTCAGCGCCTTCCGTCCGGAGTTGGTCCGGCAGGTGCTGGCCGCTTTCCCCACCGTTTTCGGGCTCATCGCCCTGGGGTTGGTGTTGCACTTCCTTCCCCGCCGCTGGGATATCGCTTTGGAGCGGACCTTCATCCGCAGCCCCATGCTGGTCAAAGCCCTTTCGCTGGCCGGGGTCGCCTGGCTGGCCATACAGGCCGCCAGTGCCGAGGTGGTGCCCTTTATTTATTTCCAGTTTTAACGGCGCCGGCGCTACAGATATCCCTGTGCCTGGAGGTGAAACAGCTCTGCGTATTTGCCTTTGCGCGCCAGCAGGTCCTCGTGACTGCCCAGCTCCAGCACCCGGCCGTTCTCGATCACCAGAATGCGATCGGCCATGCGCACCGTGGAGAAGCGGTGCGAGATGAGCACAGCCGTTTTGCCGGCGATGAGCTCGGAGAAGCGCAGGAAAACCTCGTGCTCCGAGCGGGCGTCCAGGGCGGAGGTGGGCTCGTCCAGGATGAGCAACTGGGCATCCCGCATGTAGGCCCGGGCCAGGGCGATCTTTTGCCACTGCCCCCCGGAGAGTTCCACGCCGTCGGCAAAGCGCTTGCCGAGCCGCTGCTCGTATTCTTCGGGCAGGCCTTCGATCACCTGATCGGCCAGGCTCTTCTGGGCGGCGTTTCGGATGGCGGGAATATCCGCCAGTTCCTCGATCCGGCCTACGGCGATGTTTTCACCCGCCTTCATCTGGTAGCGCCAGTAGTCCTGAAAGATCACGCCAATTTGATCGCGCAGGCTCTTCAGGTCGTATTCCCGGAGGTCCAGGCCGTCCAGCAGGATGCGGCCTTCGGTTGGTTCGTACAGCCGGGCCAGCAGCTTGACCAGGGTGGTTTTGCCGGCCCCGTTCTCGCCCACCAGGGCCAGCT
>JAJDFU010000461.1:0-6614 GCA_020528935.1 Saprospiraceae bacterium
ACGGGCAGGAGTACGATCTCGCTTTCGTGTTCCTCAAAGGGAAGGCCCAGGAAACGGCCGTTTTTGGCGCCCACGCCGTTGGGGTCGAAGCCGGCAATCTTTTCTTGCTTGGACATAGGTCGGGATATTGTGGTCAATGCAGTGCGCGAATACGCCTTGTGGTAAAGATAAAGAACCGGATTTCCCCTGGATCGATGCTTTCCGTGCTTCCGGGTTTTTACAGGCAACGCGGCTAAATGCAAACGAGCTATGCGTCTGCTGCTTTCCTGCGTAGTGAGCCCGTCCAATTTAGTACTTTAGCACGGCTATTTTACAAATCAACAACATGTCTAAAGTACTCCTCATCGGCGCCGGAGGCGTGGGCCGGGTGGTCGCCTACAAATGCGCCCAAAACCCGGGGGTATTCTCGGAGATCCTGCTGGCCAGCCGCACGAAATCCAAATGCGACGCCATCGCGGCGGATGTAAAGCGGGATACGGGCTACCAGGCCTTGCATACGGCTGCCGTGGATGCAGAGAAGGTGCCCGAACTGGCCGCCCTCATCCGGGACTTTCAGCCGGCGATCGTCATTCATGTGGCCCTGCCGTATCAGGACCTCACCATTATGGATGCCTGCCTGGAGGCCGGCGTGCACTACCTGGATACGGCCAATTACGAGCCCCGGGATGTCGCCAAATTTGAGTACTCCTGGCAGTGGGCTTACCACGATCGCTTCCGGGAGGCCGGCCTGCTGGCCGTGCTGGGCTGCGGTTTCGATCCCGGTGTCACGGGGGTGTTCACGGCCTATGCCGCCAAGCACCACTTCGACGAGATCCACTATCTCGATATCGTGGATGCCAATGCGGGCGACCACGGCAAGGCCTTTGCCACCAACTTCAACCCGGAGATCAATATCCGTGAGATCACCCAGAAAGGTCGCTACTGGGAGCACGGGCAATGGGTAGAGACCGAGCCCCACGAGATCCACCGGCCGATCACTTACCCCCACATCGGCCCGAAGGAATCCTACCTCATTTACCACGAGGAGCTGGAAAGCCTGGTCAAAAATTTTCCCACCATCAAACGGGCCCGCTTCTGGATGACCTTCGGAGAGGAATACCTCACCCATCTGCGCGTGATCCAGAACATCGGCATGGCCGGCATCGAACCGGTAAACTACAAGGGCATGGACATCGTGCCCCTGGAATTCCTCAAGGCCGTATTGCCCGATCCGGGCGAGCTGGGTGAAGGCTATACCGGCCAGACTTCCATCGGCTGCCGGATCAAAGGCGTGAAGGACGGCAAGGATAAGACCTACTACATCTGGAACAACTGCAGCCACGAGTCGGCCTTTCGCGAGACGGGCGCCCAGGGGGTGAGCTACACCACCGGCGTGCCGGCCATGCTGGGCGCGAAGATGGTGCTGGAAGGCAAGTGGAGCGGGAAGGGGGTGTTCAATGTGGAGCAGTTCGATCCCGATCCCTTCCTCAATGAGTTGGGCGAGCAGGGCCTGCCCTGGCACGAGGAGGTGAATGCCGATCTGGAATTTGAGTACGACTAAAAAATTGAGGCCAACCGATCCCGAGGCCTCGGTGTTTCGTCAGCTATGTCCATAGATTACCAACAGGTTCCTTCCCCGGCCTATGTGCTGGATATTGCCCGGCTGCGCCGCAATCTGCAGCAGATCGCGCGCGTGCAGGAGCGAAGTGGGGTCAGGATCATCCTGGCACTCAAGGGCTTTGCGCTCTGGCGCGTTTTCCCCCTGGTGGCCGAATACCTGCACGGAGCCACAGCCAGCAGCCTGAACGAGGCCCGGCTCATCCATGAGGAGATGGGCGTGAAGGCCCACACCTACTCGCCGGCCTACCTGCCGGGGGAGTTCGATGCTATTCAGGACCTCAGCAGCCACATCACCTTCAACTCCATCGCTCAGTACGAACGCTACCGGGACCGGCTGAAGCCGGGTATTTCGCCGGGCTTGCGGGTCAACCCGCAGTACAGCGATGTTTCCACCGACCTCTACAACCCGGCTTCGCCTACCTCTCGATTGGGGCTCACCGCCGAACACTTCCCGGACGGCCTGCCGCAGGGCATCGAAGGGCTGCATGTGCACACCCTCTGCGAATCCTCTGCTGCAGCTTCGGAGCAGCTGATCGCCTCGGTCGTCGAGCAGTTCGGCCATCTTTTTTCGCAGCTCCAATGGATCAACTTCGGCGGCGGGCATCTCATGACTCGCCCGGGCTACGATACCAACCGGCTGGTAGCCGCCCTGCTTCATTTCCGCGAGTCCTATCCTCAGCTGGAAGTATGGCTGGAACCCGGCAGCGCCATCGCTTGGGAAACCGGCGAGCTGGTATCCACTGTGCTGGATGTGGTGGAGAACGGCGGCCAACGGACGGCCATCCTGGATGTGTCTTTCACCGCCCACATGCCCGACACCCTGGAAATGCCCTACCGGCCCCGCATTCTGGGTGCCACCGATCCCGTGCCCGGCAAACCGACCTATCGCCTCGGCGGGGTGAGCTGCCTGGCCGGCGATTTCATGGAAGCCTACAGCTTTGAGCGCCCCCTGCAGCCCGGCGACCGGCTGGTCTTCTGGGATATGATCCCCTACACCATGGTGAAGACCACCACCCTCAACGGGGTGAAACACCCCAGCATTTGCCTGTGGACGGAAGCCGGCCGCCTGGAGGTGGTGCGCACCTTCGGCTACGAGGATTTCAAAAATCGACTCGGCTGATGACCGTGCGCGATGCCTTCACCCGGACGGTTCACGCCCTCCGTTCGCGATACGGCGAGCGGGAAGCCCACAATCTGGCCCGCCTGCTCGTGGAAGACGGCCTGAAGCGATCGCTGTTCCAGCCCGAGCGGCTGCTGACTCAAGCGGAAGAGGAGCGCTTTGAAGCGCTATTAGCCCCCTTGCGGCAGGGACGACCGATCCAGTACGTACTGGGGGAGGCTCATTTTTACGGTCTGGTCCTGGAAGTGAACGAAGCCGTACTCATCCCCCGCCCGGAGACCGAAGAGTTGGTCCATTGGATCCTAGCGGAAGAGAAACAGGATGCTCTGACCGTGCTGGATGCAGGTACCGGCAGTGGCTGCATTCCGCTGGCCTTGAAGAAAAAGCGGCCGGCCTGGGCCGTCTGGGCTGCCGATGTACATGAAGACGCCCTGCTGATAGCCCGGCGCAATGCCGAACGCCTGGGCCTGGACGTGCACTTCCTCCGGCTCGACCTGCTGGACGACAGTACGTGGGATGAACTGCCCGGCCTGGATATTCTGGTGAGCAACCCGCCCTATATTCCGCCCAGTGAACGTCACCTCATGCCGCCTCAGGTGCTGCAATTCGAACCGGAGTCGGCCCTTTTTACTACGGAGGAAGATCCGCTGCAATTCTACAAGGCCTTGGCCGGGCTGGGTCAGCAAAAACTTGAATCGGGTGGACGCATTTACCTGGAATGCAATGAGTTCAGGCTGCATGCTGTAGCGGAATTGCTGTCGAATTACGGCTACCGAAGCCTGTGCGTTCAGGCCGATATGCAGGGCAAGGAGCGCATGATCCGCGCCCAAAAGAGTTAAAAAAAACTCAGGAATCAGGGCGAATGCGCTTCCAGAAAGCTTCCTGAGCAGATGCCCTGACCCTGTACTGGTACAGCCGCAATCTGCGCATCGTCCAGAATATTATGGATCTGGGAGCGGGTCCTGAGGATCGCATTTTGATTCTGTTCGGTGCGGGGCATTCCTCCATACTCAAACAGCAGTTTGAAAGCACACCGGAATACGAGCTCATTCCCTTTGGCGAGCTGGAACAATGGCCGGAAGGCTATTCCAAGACCGATTGAATATTTGCACCGGCCTGCCGGTCAACCGGTCCCGACCGGGGTGCTACCCCTCGGGAAACGGGATCACAGGGAGACACTAATCCGGGCATCCAGGAAGTTGGCCACGTGGCCGTGGGCTTTGATGTTGATCCCCAGGGAAAAGTGCTGACTGATGCGGTACATCGTGCCGTAGCGCTGGTACACATCGGCGGGCTGGTTGCGGGCTTTGATCACATAGGCCCCAAACTGCTGGCTGAACAAGAAACGCCCCAACAGGAACTCGTGCCCCAGCGCGATCCCCCAGATGTGGGCATTGCCGCTTTCGCCCTTTTCATCCATCTGGTAGCGCTTCCCCTTGTCGTACATCCACTCACTGCCGGCGGTGAGGGCACTTACACGGGCGATCTGCCGGCTGTATTTGAACTCCAGGCCGGTGCTGAAAATGAAGTGCCCGGACATGGGCTGGTGGTAAGTCAGAAAAGAAGTGAGGTCAAATCGGTTCTCCGGAGGGCCTTCCGCCCGCCAGTCTTTCTTGTCTCGATTGGGGAAGGAGGGCGGCCTCATGTAGTAGTTTACCCCCAGGGCAGCCGTCGGCCAGTTGATGCCCTTGTTGGGCTCCCTCAGGCCGCCGTTGGAGATGTGGTTGTACAGGGCGGAGACATCCATATACCACTGGGGAGCGAGCCGGATGTGCATCGCTCCGCCCAATTGTAAGGGGAAGGCTACATGGGTGCTGTAACTGAGGTTGTCGGGATTGGTGATTGGATCGTGAGGCCGGGATTGGTAGGAGAGCCCGAAGCCGGCCCGTACCGAAAAACTGAAGCGGTGCCGGGCGCCGAAGACCGGTTGGATGTATAGCATGCTGGTCAGGCCGTAACCCAGCACTTCGGGATTGTCAAAGTCCCAGATGCCCAGGACCAGCCCCACCTTGGGGTAGCAATGGCAGGATGCCCATGCCTTGGCCGAGGTGTTGTGCCAACTCAGGTCGAGATCGAGCCCTGTGGGGTAGGAGTTTCGAATGGATCGAATGTCGCGGCTGTGCACCAATACGAAACCCTGGTGGATGCGGGCGCTCAGTGTGAATATGCTTTGCGATGAATCCGGCGGGTTATGCTGGGCCTGCATAGGCCGAATGAGCAGGCAAACGCCACATAGGGACAAAGCGAAAGCCTGAGCTTTCATGGCAATTGGATTTTAGGGAGCGTTTCTGAAAATCGAGGCCAGTTGAGCGTACGGATAGGCCGAGTTCCTATACTCGATATAAAAGTATAAAAAGTCCAGAATTCCGTCTTGCTCACTTGCTCAGCGCCTGGGCCGGGTGTAATCCAGGCTGAGGGCCGGGCTGAAGCCGAGGAGGGGATCCCAGGCCGATGCGGTATGCACCCGAAAGCCGCCGTGGAGATGCAACCCGAATCCGAAGGTGATTGCCGCCGGCTGGGTGGCTCCGCCGATCCGGATGGGAAGGACATCCAGCGCATAGTACTCCACGGCTCCCTTGATGCGCACGGGTTGGTCGATGTCTTTTTCCACTTCCAGGAGCAAACGCAGCCGGCTAGAGGGTTCGTAGGCGGCTGCCACGCTAATGAGGGTGGGCAGCAGTTCGTTTTGCACCACCTCGGTCCGTATGGGGTTGTACAGGTGAAAGCCCATTCGAAGCTCCGGAAGGATGCGGGCCTGGATGCCCAGTTCAAAGGTGGGAATCATCTTGTTGCCGTACTCGGGGATGCGAAAGTTGATCAGGTCGAACTGGGCACCCAGGGAAAAACCTTCGAACAGTTGCCGGGCGTAGGCCAGGCCGAAGCGTTGTTCGTTGTACAGCTCTACGCCGTAGTACTGCACGTTGGCCGAAAACGTACCCAGGGAGGTGGGCACAGCTGCACCAAAGGCGTAGGAGCGAATGTCCGACTGAATAAATCGCTGCTCCACCTGAGCAGTAAGCCCCCAGCCTTCCAGGAAGGCCAGGCCGGCCTGGTTGCCGAAGGTGCTGTTGATGTCCTGGAAGAGCACGCGACTGTAACCGAGGGCAACGCCCCGCGCACCGGCAGAGGGTGGTAATCCGTTCTGGGCATTGGCCCCCCAGCCGATACACACGGCAAGCAGGCCGGCGAAAAGACGCGACATGGGTTTGCGGTGTTAGACTATTTCAAGGATAAAATGACCTTTTTCGGTTGGCATTTCATCCTTGAAACGCTAGTAAATACCCGGTTTCAGGATAAACAAATTAGGTCTTTTTATCCTAAAACCGGTATTAGCTACCGCGAAAAGGTACGAATTGTAAGCCGAAAAGCCGCCTGCGGCGCACCTGCTATTTCTCCGTCAGTTGGGGCGACTCCACCCAGTCGGCGATGAACACATTGGTTTCCCGGGTGCCGCCGTTGTTGCGATTGGAAGAAAACACCAGTTTGGTTCCGTCGCGCGAGAACATGGGGAAGGCATCGAAGGTATCGTCGAAGGTGATTTGCTGGAGTCCGCTGCCGTCCAGGTCAATGGAGAAAATGTTGAAGGTGCGTCGCTTTTCCGTGTGGTGATTGCTGGCGAAGAGGATGCGCTCTCCGGATGGATGGAAATACGGCGCCCAATTGGCTCCGCCCAGGTCGGTGATCTGCCGCATGTCGCTGCCGTCCACATTGCACACGAATATTTCCATGGCCGTAGGCTGCCACAGCCCCTGAGCCAGGCGACCCCTGTAGGTCTGTTGCGCTTCCGGCGGTTGGGGGCGGGAGGCGCGGCAGACCGGTATGCTGGCAGCAGGGGAGCAGAAGGCGCACCCAGCGTAGCACAATACCACGGTCCCCGTCCTGCGGCCGCTGCCGC
>JAJDFU010000461.1:6624-9119 GCA_020528935.1 Saprospiraceae bacterium
TTGTGTCGTTTCGGGGGGGTGGGGGGGGGGGGGGGGGAGGAGGTGTGTGGCGCCTTCGGGGGGGAAGAAGGGGCGGCCATCGTAGCCCACTTCATCGGTCAGCTGCTGCGGGTTGCTGCCGTCGACGTTCATGGTCCACAACTCCAGGTGGCCGGAGCGGGTGCTGGTGAATACGATCTTGCTGCCGTCGGGAGAGAGGGTGGCTTCGGCATCGTAGCCGGGCTCGTCGGTCAGCCGGCGCAGGATATTGCCCTGCAGATCGGCAGTGAAGATATCGTAGCTGTCGTATACGGCCCAGACATACTTGCCGCTGATCATGCGGGGCGTTTCCGGGCAGGCCTCATCAGCCAGGTGCGTGGAAGCATAGAGTACACTGGTATCGCCCGGCAGGAAATAGGCACAGGTAGTTCGCCCCTTGCCCGTGCTCAGCATGGGGGGCTTATCGCCGCTATAGCCGTTCACAGGCATGTAGAAGATCTGGTCGCATTCGGCTCCCCAGGCTTGATTGCTGGCCTGAAAGACGAGATGCTGATCGTCGAAGCTGAAGTAAGCCTCGGCATTGTCGCCGCCAAAGGTGAGTTGGCGCAGGTTGGCCAGATGCACCTCCTCGTTGTAGCGCAGGCTGTCCGAAGCGGTTGCCGCTTCGTCCACGGTATTTCCTTTCCTGCTCGTTTCATTGCTGCATCCCCAGAGCAGTGGAAGGAGCATTAAGCCGGCTATTTTGAAGTACTGGATCATGTCCGCTTGTTTTTTTGCGCCCCAAAAATAGACTTTTTGCCCATGCCGGGAAGCCGTACACAACCGGCCGGCATCCGTCTTGTTTCTACTTTTTACAGGGCGGTGCCGGTTTTCCCCCACAGGCAATACTTATTATCTTTGAAACTTATGCAGCACGTACGATTTGAGGACCTCGGGCGAATTTCCTATGCCGATGCCTGGGCGCATCAGAGCCGGATCCACCAAAACCTGATCGCCCGAAAACTCGCTGTTCGCAAGGGCAGGCAGCTATCCCCGGCAGAGCAATCCGCTACCCACACCCTCCTTTTCTGCGAGCATCCTCCCGTATACACTCTGGGCAAAAGCGGTTCGCTGAACCACCTGCTGCTGGACGAATCGGAACTCCAAAAGCAGGGGTTTGAATTCTTCAAGATCAACCGCGGAGGCGATATCACTTACCACGGACCGGGGCAGATTGTGGGGTATCCCATACTGGATCTTGACGAATTTTTTACAGACGTACATCGCTATGTGCGTTACCTGGAGGAAGCGGTTATTCGCACCCTGGCGGAGTACGGCATCCGGGCCGGTCGCGAGCCCGGCTACACGGGCGTGTGGCTGCCCGGCGCACCCAAGCGCAAGATCTGCGCCATTGGCGTACATCTTTCGCGCTGGGTAACCCTTCACGGTTTTGCGTTCAATGTGAACACGCAGTTGGCTCACTTTCAGCACATCGTGCCCTGCGGCATTCAGGAAAACGACAAGGAAGTGACCAGCATGGCGCATGAACTGGGCAAAGCGGTGCCCATGGAAGAAGTAAAAACCGTGTTGAAAGGCCACTTTGCCGAATTATTCGATATCAACTACCTGGAAGACACGCATGAAGAAGGATATTCCGCAATACAAGGTTGAAGACGTAGCCATAGCCATAGTGCCGCGCGAACCGGAAGACGGCATGGAAGAGGAGCTCTGGGATACCTTTCTGGTCAACTTGAAGGAGGATTCCATTCGAAACGTGCTCGTCAATTCGAAGGGATACGGTAAGATCGGCGGAGAGGAAAAAGAGACGACCGTTCTTCGCCACTATTTTGTAGAAGTGGGGCCCAAGCGCTGTGTACAGATCGAACCGATACAGCCGAAAGTCTTTGAACTCACCAACGAATACTGGGTCAGTTTCCAGCACGACGGCTACATGTACGACAAGAAATACGTTTTCGTCAAGGGGGCCATCTCCGAAAATCACTTCACCAGCATTCCATTTATTAATCAGCGGGGCGTGATGATTCGCTAGTTCTGCACATCTTAAGCACATGTCGAGTACAAAGAAACCCAAACGCGTGGATCGCTCCCATACCGTGATGACGGAGATGGTCATGCCCAACGATACCAATGCCATGGGAAATCTCATGGGGGGCAACCTCTTGCGCTGGATGGATATCGCCAGCGCGATTTGTGCCGGCAAGCACTGCGAGACCTACGTGGTGACCGCATCGGTGGATCACGTGTCCTTTCAGCGCCCCATCCGCCTGGGCGATGTGGTCACCATCGAAGCTACGGCGACCCGTGCATTCCGCACATCGATTGAAATCCACGTGGAGGTTTTTGCGGCCAACATCAAGGGGGGCAACAGCCGCCGCTGCAATCAGGCCTATTACACCTTCGTCGGCCTGGACGACGACGGCAAGCCCACCGCAATACCGCCCGTACTGCCCCTCAATGAGATCGAGCAGCAGCGCTATGAGGCCGCCCCCCGCCGCCGGGAGGTGCGCTTGGTATTG
>JAJDFU010000333.1 GCA_020528935.1 Saprospiraceae bacterium
AGGAGGGTAGCGGGGGTGGGGTGGCGGCCCAGGCGACACGTCGGGCAGTGCTGCTGGGGGTGTTGTTTGTCTGTGCTAGGTGGAGTGGAATGCGGAGGAAGCAAGGCTGCGGCAGGGATGCCACGCGTGCGGGTGGAGTGTGTATTGACAGCGCAATCGGGAAATGCAAAGATGCAATATAACGGCAACTTTGCCTAGCGGGCGAAGTCCTTGAAATGTATCGCAGTTTGGATGCTCACATCGGGTATGGGTATTGCATATCGTTCTTTCAGAATTACACCTCGGCCGTGGGGCATGGAGAGGGCTTCTTCGGAGCAGGGCATTGCCTCAATCGGTCAAAACAGGTAGGGTTAGCACTCCGGTACACCAGCCGGTCATCAGATCCCCGTCGTAACCCCCCAAATAATAAAGGATCTCCCAATCCCGGGTGGTGTCGATGGATAGCGGATCGAAGAATTCCGCGTCTGCCATGGGAGCTGGCTGCGTCTGTGCTGTGCCCCGGATGGGGTGATGATACAATTGTCGAAGCGGAATACGGCTGAGCAAACGATTGGCAAAAACGGTGGGGCCGGTCGACTGGGTGAAGAATTCCACGGCAAAAAGCCTGGACTTGTACGCCTCGGCCAGGGCTTCCTTGCCGGTGGCTTGCGCCTCGGACATTTTGCTTTTCAGCCAGTTGGCCCGATTGACAAAATGATTGTCCAGATCGCTTAGGCCGATCTGCTGCAGCAGTTCTTCCGACATCGCAAACCGTTGGCGCGGCAGGCGGGGAACGATCACGTCATTGGGGAAAATATCGATCAGTTCTGCATCGGGATGGGCAGGGTCCAGCGGATCGAAGCGGCGGAGCACCCGTTTGCTGTCGTCGGGCATGGCCAGGGACACGACAAAGGGGCTGACGGTAAAGCGGTCGGGGTCGCCGTCGGAAACGATCTGATTGCGCCCCTCGAAGATCGGCCCCCGCCAGGGCCATTTGGGGTCCTCCGGGCGGTTTTCAAAGCGGAGTAAGCAGCCCGCCATTCGTTGGCCCAGCTCTTTGTAGGGAGACGATAAACTGGTGAGGGTAAAGCCGCCGAGCCGGGCGCCAGTTACTTTGATTCCCAGCCCCCGGCGGTTGTACACGGAATAGTCCGGGCTGGCCTCCCGGATGTTGCGGATGTGAAATTGTTCGTTGGAGGCGTATTCGTCGAAATAAGGGTCTTTAGCGTCTTTACGGCCATACTGGGCCTCCACATCCTGAGGTTGGCACCAGATCGAGGGTTCCAGCAGCGACTCTCCGGCTACGGAATACGTAAAGCCGCTGACGCCGCGCGGTTCGTCGGATGGATCGGGGTCGGTGGCCAGGCGACAAAGCCAAAACCCTTCAAAGGAAATATCTAGTCTGGTCATGTCTGGGTTTGCTTAGTTGAAGGTGTTCGGGAAGTTTTCAAACCCTTTGGAGGGAATGGGTGCGATCATATTTCCGTCCCAGTACGCCTTGAAGTTTTTGGCAATACGCCGGAAGTTCTCTGCTAAATAGGTAAAGCGCGCATCGAAATCCCGCGCATCCGGTTGGTCGTAATTGGCCATGTGGTAATGATAGGCCAGGCAGTCCTGCGCCAGTTCGTCCGCCAGGCCAGCCATATCCTCGAACCGTTTGATGAAGTCTTCCTCGGACTGAAGGTTCTTGGTGGCATCCTTCCGGGCCTGCTCATGACCGGGGCCATGGCCTACGGCAAAGAAAAAATTGGGCCCTGCGGTTCGGGGCGGTACGCGATGTGCGGGATCCGGCACGTAAGTGGCATCGGCGGGAAGCCGGCAAAGCATTTCTCCCAACGGGCGGATCACCATGGTCATAAACGGATAGAAGGAGGTTCGGAAAAAGGCATTGACATGAGGCGGGCGAATGCCTGTCGTCTGATCGATGGAATAGCTGTTGAAAAATCCAAAGAGCATATTGATCAGCACGTTGTAGGCGTCGTTGAAAAGCCCCATCGCCTTGATCGCCACCGGATTGGTAACGGGATACACGGTGTAGGCCTCCGCAGATTGCCCGTTCTCCGGCACGGGCACTAGATGATGCGCTGCCGTGGTGGACGTGGTGGGGTTGAAGACCACCGGAAGGGACGGATCAAATGGCAGTCCCTCTCCCTGGGCCTCCAATGCGTTGAGCTCTTCCAACAGCGTCTGATAAACCCAAAAGTGGCTGCCCAGCGGCGGCGGTACGCCACCCACGCCTTCCCCCTCCTCGATGATCTGGGCAATGACCTTCTGCACATAGTCCTTGTATTTCCCATCCACAATGGGCTCCATCTCGATATTGAATCCGTAGTGCTCATTCACGATGCGGTCCAGATTCTTGCCCTCGATGAAGCGAAGATCGAGCAGCAGATCGAAAAACAGGCCGATGTAGGCATAGAGCTGCTCAATGCTTTTGACCTCGGGCCTATAGGCTTCTGCGACGCTTCCCGGACGAATGGCGTCCTTTTCCCGGACCAGCTTCTCCATGTATTGAAGGGCTTCATACCGGGCCTGCTCGGGATCCGTCGGTTCGGCTTTTTCCGGGTGGGGAACTTCCCCGGCCAACTCTCTGATGGCCTGCGGAACTTCCTTCAGCCGAAAGGGGTCCGGAAGGTGTACCGTATCCGGCTTTTCCCAATACCGGAATATTTCCAGCGCATGACGGGAAAAAGGCATTAAGTTCAGCGGCTTTCCAAATGGGTAGGCCGAGGCGGGCACCGGAAAATTTGGACGGAACAAATAGGGCTCATCCCCCAGGATGGCATACAGGTTTTGCACGAAGGCCAGGTGGGTCATCTCCTGCCGGGCCACGAACAACACCCGGGCATTCCAGCGGCGAATAGCCTCAAGTTGCGCAAGCCGCAGGTGATTGATCTTTTCCTGCCTGGGATCGTTGGGGGCTGGGTTGGGGTGGTAGTCGTCAAATTCCTCCAGGTATTTCTTCATGGAGAAAGAGGCAAAGAGATACTGCATACTCAACAGATGCTCGCCAACCGCAGCTTTGGCAAGCAATCCGGATAAAGCCTCCAGCAAAATACTCTTGAGGGTTTCGTCCGCACTGGCGAGTCGAGTCCGCAGCGATTTTTCCAACTCGGCACGTTCCCGAATAGGGGATGCAGGGGTGTTTTGAGCCATATCAAAAATGAAATGAATAAATAAATTTTGGTGCCAAAGCGTTACATTTAGCAGAAGGTGGCTATAAAGTAGGATTTTATCTGGTTTTTTTTCATAAAATCATTTTTTATGTTATGATTATTTTGCTGTGCCGCTGGTAAACATCCATCGC
>JAJDFU010000501.1 GCA_020528935.1 Saprospiraceae bacterium
ACGTGCTGGCCCAGCTGTCCGAAGATGTGGTCAACTACATCAACGGGTATCAGATTCCCGGCATCGAAGAGTTGCAGGCCGATGTGAAGATCGGAAAGCCGGAACTGCGCATCAACATCAACCGGGATGCGGCCCGCCGCTATGAGGTGTCCACCATGGACATCGCCAACTCTATCCGCACGGCCGTGTACGGGCGGGAAGTGAGCAAGTTTAAGGACGGCGAAGACGAGTATCCCATTTTCGTGCGCCTGGACGAATCCTATCGATACGATGTGGACAACCTGCTCAACCAGCGGATCACGTTCCGCAGCCCGGCTACCGGAAACATCAATCAGGTGCCTATCTCGGCCGTGGCCGATGTGGAGTACAGCTCTACCTACAGCGCAGTGAAGCGCAAGAACCTGGATCGGGTCATCACGATTTTCTCCAATGTGGTGGAAGGGTACAACGCCAACGAGATCGTGGCCGAAATCGACGAAGCCATGCAGCAATACCCCCTGCCGGCCGGCTATTCCTACGAGTTTACCGGCCAACAACAGCAACAGGCCGAAGACCAGGAGTTCCTGAACACGGCTTTCCTCATTGCCGTCTTCTCCATCTTCATCATCATCGTGGCCCAGTTCAATTCGGTGATCTCGCCCTTTATCATCATCCTGTCCGTGTTGTTCAGTACGATCGGGGTGTTCTTGGGCTATGTGATCAGCGGTATGGACATCAGCATTGTCCTCACTATGGTGGGGATCATTTCCCTGGCCGGTGTGGTCGTGAACAATGCCATCGTGCTCATCGACTACATCAATCTGCTGGTGAAGCGAAGGCGCATAGCCGAAGGCAAAGAAAATATGCTGCAACTAAAGTCATCGCACGTGCGCGAGGCCATCATCGCCGCCGGCGCAGTACGCCTGCGTCCGGTACTGCTCACGGCTATTACCACCATACTCGGCCTGATCCCCTTGGCTATCGGCTTCAACTTCAACTTCTTCACCCTCATCACCGACCTGGATCCTCAGGTATTTGTGGGGGGCGATAATGCCGCGTTCTGGGGCCCGCTGGCCAAGACCATTATCTATGGCCTGGTCTTTGCCACCTTCCTCACGCTGGTGGTGGTACCGGTTATGTATTGGCTGGCTTACCGCATCAAGGCCTGGGTGGCCAGCCTGCTGAACAAAGAGGATGCGCAATTGGTACGTGCAGAATGAATGGTAAAAATTGCGTTTTGTCAGCCAATTTGATTTTCCATTGCCTTTTTTCGGCAAACGATATTTTGATGTCATGGACGTACTGCCTATCTTTGTAAAAGAATCCCCCTCTCTGAGTTCTGTTGTGCCAGCTGATCCGGTTTTCGCGAAAGCCGGAGCTTCCCCCTGTCTAAAGATTGTGTTTGTTCATAGTTTTTGTTGATCGTGTAGCCTTCCGGGATGTCCGGGAGGCTTCTTTTTTTGAACCTTCCGGCCTGCCTGAGCTTTTTAGTATTACCGATCGGGCGTCCTGGGGCGCCGAAAACGCCGCCAAACGGGCGGGCGGAACGTGTAGATCTGCGTTCGAGAACTAACCCGGATTATTTGCGGCTCCCCTGAATAAGCACGGTAAAAATGGCTGAAAACAGGCGGCATGTTCAACCCCTTATGCCGGGGTCTTCGACCCTGACCATTGCAAAAGTTTCCGGGCTAACCCGTCCCTTTGACGGGAACAGATCGACTTGGAAAAACCCATCGCTCTACGGCTTGCGCTTACTTACCTTTGTCTATTGGCTCATTGTTCCGAAAAAACGAACCGGATGAACGTTAATATTGAGGAGCTTCGGGAGGATTACCAGGCAAAACCGCGTCTTGAAGGGGATGTCCAGGCTGACCCCTTCCAGCAATTGCAATTCTGGTTCAAACCGGCCCTGGCTCCGGAAGTGCCAGAACCCAACGCCATGGTGCTGGCTACTGTAGGCCCGGACGGGCGGCCCAGTGCCCGGGTGGTTTTGCTGAAGGGAATGGATGAGGAGTCTTTTCATTTTTACTCTAATTATCAGAGCCGGAAGGGGCAGGATCTGGCCCACAATCCGAATGCCGCCCTGGTGTTCAACTGGCTGAAGCTGCACCGGCAGGTGCGCATCGAAGGAGAGGTGCTGCGCATGAGTGAAAGCGAAAGCCGCGCCTACTTTCAAAAGCGGCCCAAGGGCAGCCAGATCGGCGCCTGGGCTTCGCCCCAGAGCCGGGTCATCCCCGACCGCCGCTACCTGGAGGCGCGCCGCGAAGAGCTGGAGCGGCAATACGCCGATGATCCCGTGCTGCCCCTGCCGGAAAACTGGGGCGGATACCGGGTAAAGCCGCGAGCCATCGAATTTTGGCAGGGCCGGACCAGCCGGCTGCACGATCGCCTGCGCTACGAAAAAGACGAGCAGGGCCAATGGCAGATCCGCCGACTGGCCCCCTAAATGCGAAAAGCCCGGCCGGGATCCGGACGGGCTTTTCTGCTTCCCTCACGCGTTTATCGTTTAGCAGTACCGATCGAAGGCGAGCTTCAAATTCTGAGCGATGACTTCGGCCGGTCGCCCTTCAATGTGGTGGCGCTCCAGGAAGTGCACCAGCTCACCGTCCTTGAACAGGGCGATGGACGGTGAGGAGGGAGGGTAGGGGAGCATATACTCCCGCGCCTTGGCCGTAGCCTCTTGGTCCACCCCGGCAAAAACCGTAACCATCCGATCCGGCGTTTTGCCGTGCTGAGCGGCCAGTTTGGCGCCGGGGCGTGCGTTGGCCGCCGCACAGCCGCAAACGGAATTGACCACTACCAATACGGTACCTTCCTTTTGATCCAATACTTCGGACACTTCTTCGGGCGTACTCAACCCCTCGAAGCCGAATTCCGTCAAATCTTTGGCCATTGGGGCCGTGAGTTCAACTGGGTACATCGATTTTATTTTCTTGATTTCGTTTGCAAAAAATGTAGGCCGGTCGAACCTTTTCGACCCTCTTTGCTAAGCCATACAGTATGATGCGCCAAATTGTTCAACGGAGGAGAAACAAGCCGGTCGGCGGCCCTGTGGGAGCGGATCTTTACCGTTGAGCGCTTTCAAAATCCTCCCGGAGTTTTTTGATTGAGGTGGCGTTTCGAGCAAGTGTTTTGAGGGTGCGGATCTACGGTTCTTTTATCCAGACGGGCACCGGGGCTTCTGCTATACCCGTTGCGCAGTGGTTTGGGAATTTTTACTACCCCAAATCCTGCGCAAGGGGAAATGCTGATCCATGACGATCCTACGGATGTCAGGACAGGGTACGAAAGGGTTCCCCAACC
>JAJDFU010000106.1 GCA_020528935.1 Saprospiraceae bacterium
CTGAAAACAAGCTTGTTTTCAGTCACTTATGTCAGGGTTAACCCTGACAATTGCAAAATTTTGTGGGCCCAAATTTGGGTACGGATAATAACAGTAAGAATTGAACTGCATTATTCGTAATTGTTTGATTTACAAAATTTTGCAATTCGTCAGCCCTTTGGGCGGAAAATTAGGTGAATTTTCCGGGTTAGCTCTCCTCCTGTTTAGGGTCGTTTGATCCCTGATCTTCAAAAGGTCTTTTTGAAACTTTTTGAGGAAAACTACCTTCATTTCAATCTTTTTGACGGAGGGTTTTGAAAACGGCTTCCCGGCTCACCGTCTCCTGTTGAAGACCTTCTTCAATTGCACGACCCAAGGCCAGATCCTCCAGCGCTTCCTGCATCAAGCCTACAAAGAGCGGCCGATTCTCCTCAAATACCTCAAGCAAGGCCGTCTTAACCAACTGCTTGAGTGCTTCCTGTGATAAGGTAGGTTCCATACTGTGCTTTTATTAAAGATAGAGAATTCTCCATTGGGTTACCCGGTCAGTTGCCTAACCCAACGTCCTTCACAGACTCTAAACTATTGCCTGGAGGGTGTGTGTTGGTTTGACGCGCGCCAGGGTCCAACTCCTTCACTTCCTCCCTCCCCGCATCGCCTCCCGGCCGCAGGGAGGGCACGAGGGTAGCCTCAACCCCTTCCCCGCTCCATCCAATCCAGAAATTCCTGGGTCTTACGCCTGGCGATAGGTACCTGCACTTCGCCGGTGACCTGCACCTGCCAGCCGTCCTTTTTGTTGATCTGCAGCACGTGCTCCCGGTTGACGATGTGCGACTGATGGGTGCGAAAGAACTGCTCCCCGGGCAGAGCCCGCTCGAATTCCTTGATGGTCCTGGTCATCATCCTGCGCTTGCCGTCGGCCAGGAAGAAGAAGGTGCAGTTGTTGTCCGATTCCAGGCGGACGATGTCCGCGAGCTTGACGAAGAGGATCTCCTCCCCGGTGCGGAGGGTGAAGTTGGTCAGTTTCTGCTTCTGGACGTCTTCCTTCAGGTTTTCCAGTTGCCGGGATAGCAGGTTTTTCAGGTTCTTTTCCCGCAGGCGGTCGCAGGCCTCCTGCAGCTTGTCCGGGTGGATGGGCTTGAGCAGGTAGTGCAGGGCATTGTTCTCGAAGGCAGCAAAGGCAAACTCGTCGTAGCCGGTGGTGAAGATGATGCCGAAATCCGGCTCGGGGAATGCCTGCAGCAGATCGAAACCGGTGCCGTCCTGCATGCGGATGTCCAGAAAAACGGCATCGGGCCGGTGGGTCTCGATGGCCTGAATGCCCGCTGCTACGCCTTCGGCCTCGCCGGCAATGCGTATATCCGGGCAAAACGATTGGAGCATGCCCTGCAGGGTAGCCCGGGAAGACGACTCGTCGTCAATGAGTACTACGGAAATCATATAATAGCTTTATGTATTAAAACTTTGCCATATTACGAATTCTAAACAAATCTTCCGAATTCTAAACAGACTTCCGGTTCGGGGCGCTGTTAGCTATTTTTGTATTTTACAGAGCGATTTCAGGGCATTGCCTTCAGGGAGACCTCTGCTTTCACCTCAAAAAACCATGGCTGGCTTTTTCACGGTTTTCAGGCTAAGATATGCCTTTGGTAGAAAGGTCATTTTATCCTGAAAACCATGAATACCGCTTCACGTATGCGATACCTTTTAGGTCATTTCATACGTGAAACGGGATAATTCTCACATGCGCATTCCATGGGTGAACCTCCATTAATAACCGTTTCCGCCTGGTTGTGGAACGGAAACGACAAACTGGCCGGCTCCCTTGAGTTGACCCAGGACCGATTGCGATTCCAGCTCAACGATTTTCCCGAAAGCCACCTGCAGATGGACATTGCCCTGCGGGATATCCGGCGGGTGGAAACCTTTGTGATCTTTGGGTTTGCCCGCCTGGGGCTGGAGGTGTACAGTGCCCATCAGCAAAGCGACCGCTTCATCCTGGAAAACCTGAAGGACTTCTACCAGAAGCTGCAGCGGCAGCTCCGGTTGATCTCGAAGAAGAGCCCCTGACCGCATGCCCGACCCCGTCCTCTATTGCCGGGTGGGCATGTGCAGGGTCACGCTCGTCCCCAGCACCGCTCCGCTTTCCCCCTTCCGCTCTTCGATCCGCACTTGCTGCAGGCTGTCGGCCAGCAGCTCCAGCCGCCGCCGGGGTATATCCATGCCGTAGGAGCGGTTTTTCGGGAAGGTGTTTTTCTGTTGGTTCTTGCTCTGCCGGATGCCGATCCCGTTGTCCAGGACCTGCACTTCCAGGCCATCGGCCAGGGGGCGATAGGCTATGGTGATGGCCGGATCCCGGACGTGGGGCGCAAAAGCGTGGAGGACGGCATTTTCCACATAGGGCTGTACCAGCAGGGGCGGAATCTCCAGCTCGAAAGTATCCAGTGCGGGATCTACCCGGATCTCGTAGCGGAACGGAATGCCGGATCGCATCCGCTCCAGCTCCAGGTAGGTCTTCAGCAGCTCGATGTCCTCTTCCAGCGAGACCCTTTTTTGCTGGGAGAGGTCCAGGGTCTGGCGCAGGAGGCGGTGAAAAACGGCCAGGTAGCGCATAGCCGCCTCTTTCTCGCCGCGTACGATGAGGCCCTGTATGGAGTTGAGGCAGTTGGACAGGAAGTGGGGGTTCATCTGCGCCCGCAGGGCGGCGCGCTCCAGTTCGTGCAGTTCTGTTTGCAGCTCGGCCCGCTCCCGCTGGGTTTCGGCTTCCCTGCGCAGGCGCCGGATGCGGCCGCGGATGCCCGCGAAGAGAGCCCCGCCGGCGAGCAGCCCCAGCAGCCCCCGGAACCACCAGGTATCCCAGAGGGCCGGCCGGATGCTGAAGGGAAGCACCGAGGATGCACTCCACACGCCGTCCTCGTTCTCGGCCTGGGCTTCCAGGCGGTAGGCATCCGGGCGCAGGCGGGGGAAGTTGAGGAGGCGATCGGTGGTGTAGGTCCAGGCCTCACCGGGGCGGAGCCGGTACCGGTAGCGGATGCGGCCGTTCATACGGGGGTTCACGGCCAGCAGATCCACCTGCAGGTTGTTCTGGTAGTAGGCCAGCCCGGCCAGGGAGTCGCGGCTTCGGAAGCTGCCGTTGACGGTGAGCCCCCGGAGCAGCGGAGCCGGCGAAAAGGGGTTGACGGCAAAGCGGGTCGGCATTTTCACCAGACCCCGGGTAGTGCCCACCCACACCTGGTCGCCATAGGAGTCGATGTCGGTGATCTCGTTGGAAGGCATACCGTCGGCCAGAGTATAGGTGTACA
>JAJDFU010000319.1 GCA_020528935.1 Saprospiraceae bacterium
CCGACACGAAGACGAAGAGCATGACCATCAGCAGAAAGGCCAGGGGGCTCAACCGTGCTTGCTGGACGGTCGTCAGCAAAAAGGTGTCGCCGCCCAGTTCCCGAAACACCAGGGAAAAGGTGGTGGCACCAAGCAAGATGAAGAATACCATGCTGGTCAGGTGGGTGGTTTCCTGCATAACCTGGCGGAGCACGCGGCCGGCAAACTTCCCGCGGTAAACCGTAAGGCCGATGGCACCTGCTGCTCCGATAGCCGCCGCTTCGGTGGGTGAGGCAAGGCCGGCAAAAATAGCTCCCAGCACACACAGAATGAGCAACAGGGGCAGCACAAAGGCCTCCGCAATCCGGCGGATTCCGACCTGCTTTCGAAAGGTTTCGCGTTCGCGGGGGCTCAATGCGGGTACCCAGTCCGGCCGGAACCGGCCCAGCAGCATAATGTACCCTATGTAGAGCGCCACGAGGGAGAGTCCGGGTAACAAGGCCACCGCAAATAGATCGCCGACCGAAACCTGCAGTACACTGCCCAGAAGGACCAATACAATCGAAGGCGGAATGATCTGTCCCAGGGTGCCGCTGGCCGCAACCGTTCCGGTGGCCAGCTCGGGCCGGTATCCCCGTTTGAGCATGGTCGGCAGGCTGATCAGTCCCATGGTGATCACCGTAGCGCCTACAATGCCGGTAGAGGCGGCCAGCATGGCCCCTACTACGATAACGGCAATCGCCAGCCCGCCGCGAATCCTCCCCAGCAAAAAGCCCATCGTATCCAGCAACTGCTCGGCAAGGCCCGATCGCTCCAGCATAATGCCCATGAAAATAAAAAGCGGTACGGCCAGCAGGACGTAATTGCTGACTACCCCCATAAAGCGGGCCGGCAGTGCTGTAAAGGTGTTGACGTCCAGAAACAACACGGCATAGATCATGGACAGCCCGCCCAGCGTAAAGGCTACGGGATAACCGTATAAAATGAGGACGAAAATGCTGACGAAGAGCAGTATAGCGAGGATCTCCATCTCAGGACTTTTTTCCCAGGATCAGTACACAGCGCAGCAGGCGGGCTATCCCCTGAAAGAAGAGCAGCCCCAAGCCCAGGACCAGCGCCCCCTTGATGAGGTAGCGGGCGGGAAGCCCCCCCGGATCGGGCGATCCCTCGCGCACTGCCCAGGAGGCCGCCGCGTACCTTGCACTCATGTAGAGGAGCACCGCGCACCAGGGCAGCAGAAAGATCAGCGTACCCCAAAGATCCACCCAGGCGCGCTCGCGCTCGCCCATGCGCTGGTAGAACACATCCACCCGCACGTGCCTGTCCTGCTGCAGGGCATAGGCCCCGCCCAGCAGAAAAAGCAGACCGAAGAGGTGCCATTCCAGTTCCATGATCCAGGCCGCCGTCTGCTGAAGGAAATAGCGGGCCAATACATCGTAAACTGTGATCAGTACCAGCAGTAAGGAGGCCCAGGATACGGCCCGCCCTACCCACCGGCTCATGCGGTCGATATGCCGGATGAGGAAACTCAAGGCTTTGTCTGTTGGGTACGGTGGGCCAGATACCGCGTCCCGAATCGGGCCAACACGGGCACCATCTGACAAGCCTCCTGACCCATCGGTGTCAGAGTATACCGCTGCCCGCCTTTTTCAATGAGCCGGCTATCGGTCAGGACGCCCAGTTCCTGAGCCAGCATCTTTTCGCTGATACCGGGCAGTACCCTGCCAATTTCGCTAAAGCGCAGCCCCTCTCCTTCCAAAGCCTGAATGATGAGCAGGCGCCATTTTCCTCCGAGCAGGTCGAGGGCGGTGCGGACGGGGCATTGCGGACTCACCTTGGGTTCCATACTTACTAAAAGGTTAGTGCCTGAAGGCAAACGCCGGTTGCGGTAAAGGCGTTAGGCAGGCAAAGCGGAAAAATATGAAACGGATCGCACTTTTCGGAGGCTCCGGCCGCACGGGGCAGCAGTTCATCCCCAAAGCGCTGTCGGCTGGTTACGCCATTCGGGCTCTGGCGCGCAGTCCGGAAAAAATCCCCCAAAAGGATCCCCAATTGACGGTCATCTCCGGCGATGTGCTGAACCCGGAAGCGGTTCGGGCGGCCGTACAGGGTACCGATGTGGTGGTCAGTCTTTTTGGTCACGTAAAAGGATCGCCGGCCTGGCTGCAAACCGACGGAACGAAAAACATCCTGCAGGCTATGCAGACCGGGGATGTGGAAAAGATCATCAGCCTTTCAGGCGGCGGTCTGCCGTTTGAAAAGGATCGCCCCAAGCTGGCCGACAAACTTATTCGCGGATTGATGAAACTGTTCGTACCCAGAGTGCTCGAGGATGCTGCACGTCATGCCGATGTACTGAAAGGCAGTGATCGCGACTGGATCATCGTGCGTGGCCCGCGCCTGACAGATGGCCCGGAAAAAGGCGACTATCAGGTGGGCTGGGTAGGGGTTCCGGGCGGCACCTCCATCAGCCGGGCCGACCTGGCCGACTTCCTGCTCCGGCAGGTGGAAGACAACACCTACCTCCGGCAAATGCCCTTTGTCAGCTATTGATAAAGGCAGGTTGATGGCGGTCAGACCCGAGAGTCGGGGTCGCTCGAGGATTCGGCCGCCCGGGCTTCTTGTTCCAATGGGTTGTCGTAGTATCCGTAACGCAAGCTCCACCAAAGATAACGGAGCAGAAAGGCGGCACATCCCATGCGGCGGTACTGGGCTACGTGCGCCAGCTCATGGCGGACCCAGCGCGGATTGCGCAAAAAAGCCTCTGCATTCACTCCGTGCAAGTGAATGGTACGGCCCAGCACCAGGGCCATGGTCTGGCTGTGTAGCCACCAGGCTGCCAACCTTGCCAAAGGGCTTCGCTCCACGATCCGGATGCCGGGCGGGATCTTCACCTGCTATATTACTTGTTCTTGTTCTTATTCTTCTTCCGCTCCTCCTTTTCCTTCTTTCGAAAATACCGCCGAAAGAGAAAGTGCTCCCGCATGGCCTTGAGGTTTTCGTTGAGCAACAGGGTGCTGGTATCTACCTGATCGATGATGTGCCGGATATCGCGGGCCGAAGCCGTGTCGTACAACATGGTACCTACCACGCCTCGCTGATTGCGAAGTTCTTGCGAAAACTGATCCAGCTCGCCGCTGAAGGATTCGATGTTCTGCCCCGATAGCTCCAGATCGTCCAGGATGTGATTACCCTGAGGCATCATGCCGGTTTCCAGGAGAGCTACACCGTGATGAAGGCGGTCCCGGATGCAGGTCTCGCGGGTACGCACACCGCACAACCCCTGGCCGGCGGAGGCC
>JAJDFU010000100.1 GCA_020528935.1 Saprospiraceae bacterium
GCCGAGACTAAGCGTGGGCCGTACCGTTCTCAACCCACCCGCTAGTCTCAGGCCGCCTTGGAGTCGACTGCTTGCATAATGACAGGCGGAAAGCCTCGTCATTACTGAGCCAGCCCGCCCACCCTTTAGTCTCAGACCGACGTTGGGTTTGGGTGTGCCTGCCAGGCGGAAAGCCGTCCTTACGGAGCCAGGCCACTCCCTTTCCGAAGCTTTGAGATGATCTTTATCCATTGTATCGGATGGCTTTAAAGGAGATACCGGCGAAGGATGTATGGTCGGTTGCGGAAGATCTTCTCCTGCCTTTGGCGGCAGGCCGTATCCCGACAGTAAAAAGTCTCCACCCTCAACAGCCCGCCTTTCGCATACCTACGGCGAATGGCAAATTATTCAGTCTTTCAGGGTTTCAAGATGGAAGATGGACGATGGATCTACGGATCCCCGTATGCCCGTTGGCCGCCATCCCTGAAAAAAATGTACATTGTTAGGCGATCCGGGTCCGGGCTGCCTGATGGGCAATCCTTGCACACAGATCCCTGTAGTTCCCCTAAACCTCATCACTATGCGTAGGAAAATGAAACAACTTACTGTATTTGCCCTGATGGTCGTGTCTTTCAGCAGTATGACACGACCGCCGGCCACCATTGAAGTCACCCTTTTTGTCGATACGGATGCCATCACGGCTGAAAACCTGAGCGAGACCTGCAACTTCGGACAACCCGCAGGGATTTCCAATGAAGACTATACCATCGAGGCAGCCGTGGGCGACGAGATCGTTTGGAAAGGGGTTTCCACCAGCGATCCGGAAAACGACCGGGTTCGGATCTTCAGCATTGAACACCGGCAAGGGATACGTGCCTTCGGGCGCGCGAAACTGAAGCGTCAGAACGCAGAGGAAAGCCGTGTTCGCGGAATTATTTCCAGGGGAAAACCCGGAGAGGAAGAAAAGTATGACCTGGTCTTTTTCGTCGTCCGGGGAGATGACCGCAATGTCCAGCGTTTCCGCATCGATCCCAAGCTCCGGATCATTAAGTAGGCTTTCCGGAATCCCAGTTGCCAATGTCAGGAATCCAGCCCGTGACATTCCTTTTACTCAATTGGCGGTCGATCTACCTGTTGGGCGTGCTTTGTCTGTATCTCCCTGCCGCGCATAGCCAGGACCAGACCCGTGCCGACAGCCTGTTGTTGGTCTACAACAAGGGGGGGTATTCCCCGGCCAAGGAACTCGAACTCCTCAGAGGCCTTGCCACCTCTCATCCGGATGCCGACGAAAGCCTTCGCTTTTCCCGATTGCTTATTGAAAAAGCAGAGGCGAAAGATTCCATCCATTATGTACTGGCCGGCTACCTGCAGCAGGGCAATGCCCTTCGCCTGAAGGGGGACCTGGCTGAGGCCCTGGAGAGCTACTTCCAGACAGCGACCCTCGCTTCGGAGGCGGGACTTGCCCGTGACCTGGGCCTGGCCCAGATCACCATAGGCGACGTATACTCCATCATGGGCGACCACGAACGGTCGGTGGGCTATTACCGGAAGGGCATAGACGTGCTGCGCGAAGCGGGCGACTCGGTCAATCTGGCCACCGCCATTCTCAACCTGGGCGATGAATACTTTAACTACGGTTCGCTGGATTCGGCTCAGTTGCACTTCGAGGAATCCGAGCGCCTCTTCGATGCGCTCGACTACCGCATCGGTGTAGCCTACAACCTGGGCAATATCGGGCTCGTCCATGCCCAAAGGGGCGATGCCGGGCAGGCCGAGGAAAATCTTACCCAGGCTGTGCAACTGCTGACCACACTCGGAGATTATTATCCGATCTGTGTCTACTACACCTACATGTCCGACATCTACCTGGACAAGGGGGATTTTGGGACGGCCCGGAATTACGCCCGCCGGAGCCTGACCCTGGCCAGGGACCGTGGCCTCAAGGAGCAGATCCGCGATGCCAATCTGAAACTCTACGAACTGCACGAACAGAGCGGCAACCCCATCGAGGCCCTGCGGTATTACCAGGACTACATCACCTACCGCGACAGCCTGGTCAACATCGCCTCGGTAGAAAAGATGGCCAACCTGCGGGCCGATTACGAGATCTCCCAGAAACAGATCGAGGTGGACCTGCTCCGGGAGCAACGCCGCTACCAGCGGCTTATCGCGATCAGCACCAGCATTGCCCTGGTCCTGATCGGCCTGCTGACATTCGGCCTCTACCGCCGCAACCGGTTCATCAACCGTACCCAGCGGATCATCGAGGAAGAGCGGGACCGCTCCGACCACCTCCTGCTCAATATCCTGCCCGAAGAAACAGCGCAGGAACTGAAGGAAAGCGGCAAGGTCCAGGCGAAGAAGTTCGAATCCGTCACGGTGCTCTTCGCCGACTTCATGGACTTTACGGCCCACGCCAAAAAGCTGTCGCCCGAGAAGCTGGTGGAAACGGTCGATTTCTACTTCTCGGAGTTCGACCGCATCATGGAGAAGTACGATCTGGAAAAGATCAAGACCCTGGGCGATGCCTACATGGCCGCCGGCGGACTGCCTTTTCCCAGCCAGGATCATCCCCACCGGATGGTGCAGGCCGCTCTGGAGATGGCCGATTTTGTAGCCCATTCCCAGAAGGAAGAACCCGCCGGCGGCATCCGGTTTGATATCCGCATCGGTATCCATACCGGCCCCCTGGTCGCCGGGGTGGTCGGCATCCGGAAATTCGCCTACGATATTTGGGGCGACACGGTCAACATCGCTTCCCGCATGGAGTCCGCTTCCAAGCGGGGGGAGATCAATATCTCTGAAAAGACCTATCACCTGATCAAAGGCCACTTCGATTGCACTTACCGGGGCGAGATCAATGTGAAAAACCAGGGGGAGATGAAAATGTACTTCGTCCTGGGCCCGAAAGACTCCCCCGAAAAGGTGCCTCCCGAAGGAAACGATGACGCTTCCAACCTGGCTTTCCTGGAGTGAGGGAGGTCCTGGCCTGCCCCCCGGTCAGGCTCGGTGGCACTTCCAGGGCTGCGGGGGGGAGTGTGAGTGTGGGTTTGGGTTTGGGTTTGGGTGTGAGTGTGAGTGTGAGTGTGCCGGCCAGGCTCGGTGGCACTTCCGGGGCGCTGAGGCTAAGCGGACTGTTTTCCCGGTGGCCGGGACGGCGCCTTGTCCTTACCGGGCCATCTCCATGCCGAGCTGCTCCAGCAGGGCTTCCCAATAGACCTGAAGCAAGGGGTGGGAGAGGGGTCGGATCACGACGGTGGTATTCGCCAGGGCCTGGGGGTTGACGGCCAGGTT
>JAJDFU010000330.1 GCA_020528935.1 Saprospiraceae bacterium
TAAGGTGGCAGTTGGCAGTGTGAAGTTAGCAGTTGAACGTTGACAGGTGACAGCGACTGCCAACTGTCAACCCTTTCCATCCGTGTTCGAATACACCTTGTCATCGATCACCATTTTGGCGATGATCTCGCGCATGATCTCGCTGGTACCGCCGGCGATGGTGCCTACGCGGGTATCGCGATAGGCGCGCGCGATGGGGTATTCTTCCATGTAGCCGTATCCGCCGAACATTTGCAGGCATTCGTCGGCCACCTTTTTTTGCAGTTCGGCTGCGTGCAGCTTGCACATGCTGGCTTCCTTCACGGCGAATTCGCTATGGGCAAACAACCAGGAGGTGTGGTACACCAGCTGGGCGCAGGCTTCGACCTCGGTGGCCAGGTCGGCCATGCGGTGGCGCAGCGCCTGAAACTTGGCGATGGGCCGGCCGAAGGCCTCGCGCTCCTGCATGTATTGCAGGGTCATATCCAGGATGCCGCGCATGGCACCCACCGAAAGCAGGGCACCGGCCAGGCGTTCGATCTGGAAGCTGTCCATGATGTAGTAAAAGCCCATGCCGTCCTGTCCGATCAGGTTCTCGGCCGGCACGCGCACGCCGTCGTACTGCAGCTCGGCCGTATCCGAGGAGTGCCAGCCCATTTTCTTCAGCTTGGAGCGATGCAGCCCCTCGCTCTCGCCCTCTACCACCAGGATGGCCAGGCCCTGCTCGGTCTTGCAGAGGGTGGCGATGAAATCGGCGTAGTAGCCGTTGGAGATAAAGGTCTTGCTGCCGTTGATGATGTACGCATCCCCTTCGCGGGTAGCGGTCGTCTGCACGCCCTGCACGTTGGAGCCCACATTGGGCTCGGAGATGGCCAGGGCGGCGATCTTTTCGCCGGCGATGGACGGACGCAGGTACTTTTCCTTCAGCAGGGAGCTGCCGGCCCGGGCGATGTGGTTGATGGCCATGTACTCGTGTACGCTGATGGCGCAGCCGAAGCCGCCGTTGCCGATGCGGCCCAGCTCCTCCAGGAAGACGGCCGAGTAGAAGAAATCGGCGTTCATGCCGCCATATTCTTCTTCGTGCGCAATGCCCAGATAGCCCATCTCGCCCATTTTTTTCCAGGCCCAGCGAGGTATCTGTTCGGCCTCTTCCCATTCGTCGAAATGCGGTGCGATCTCCTTCTGCAAAAAGTCCCGCACCGAATCGCGGAAAAGGAGGTGTTCTTGGTTGAAGTAGGGAGATTTCATTTTGTACATTTTAGTTGGCAGTTGACAGTTGCCGGTTGACAGTTGGCAGTTGACAGTTGACAGTTGGCAGTTGAAAGCTGCTTACTGTCAACTGCCCACTGTTAACTTGCTTTTAGGATAAAATAACTCACCTCGTTCAGCCCGTTCCCGCAGGCTATCCGGCACCTGGAAGCGCTGACCGAAGCGCTTGGCGAAGTCGTCGCAGTCTGCGACAAAGGCGCCGGGGCCGACGTAGTCGATGTAGGAAAAGACGCCGCCGGTGTAGGGCGGGAAGCCGATGCCGGTGAGCGAGCCGATGTCGCCGTCCTTGGTGCTGCGCAATACGCCCTCTTCCAGGCAGCGGTAGCTCTCCAGGGCCATGATGTGCAGCAGGCGTTTGCCCACCGTTTCGGCATCTACGGCATCTTCTTTTGGGGGAAAGAGTTCTGTCAATCCGGTCCAGAGGCGTTTTTTGCCGCCATCGGGGTAGTCGTAGAATCCCTTGCCCACCTTTTTGCCCTCGCGGCCGTGTTTGTCTACCATCGTTTTGTAGAGGTCGTACACGCGCTGGGTGTGGGGCGGCTTGTCGGCCATGTTGTCCATCACGTGGATGCCCAGGGTAAGGGTCACCTCATCGGTGACGGCCAGTGGTCCGACGGGCATGCCCACCCGCCTGGCCACGTTCTCGATCAGGGCCGGCGGCACGCCTTCCTCCAGCAACAGGGCTCCCTCGCCGGTGAAGGTGCCGAATACCCGGGAGGTGAAAAAGCCCGGGCTGTCGTTGACGACGATGGGGATCTTATTGATCTGGGTGACGTAGTCCACGGCGGCGGCAATGGTGCGGTCGCTGGTCTTTTCGCCCACGATGATCTCCACCAGCGGCATTTTGTCCACGGGCGAGAAGAAGTGCAGGCCGATGAAGTTCTCCGGCCGCTCGGAGGCGCGGGCCAGCATGGTAATGGGCAGGGTGGAGGTGTTGGAGGCGTAGATCTTGTCCTTTCCCAGCACGGCCTCGGTCTCTTGGGTGACCCTGGCCTTCAGCTCCGGGTTTTCGAACACCGCCTCGATCACCAGATCGCAACCGGCCATGTCGGCCGGATCGGCCGTGGGCCGGATGCGGTCCAGGATGGTCTGCATCTTGTCTTCGCTCATGCGGCCTTTTTGTACCCGCTTGTGCAGCAGGCCTTCCGAATAGCTCTTGCCTTTCTCCGCATTGTCCAGGCTGACGTCTTTGAGCACTGCCTCCATACCCGCATAGGCCGATACATAGGCGATGCCGGCACCCATCATGCCCGCGCCCAGTATGCCCACCTTGTTTACCGGGTAATAGTCGTAGCCCTCGGGCTTGACCTTGCCTTTTTTGGCCTCGTTGATGAAGAAGAAACCCGTGCGGATGAGGTTCTGGGCCTCGGGGGAGTAGAAAGCCTTGACAAACCAGCGGGCCTCCACTTCCAGTCCCCGGTCGATGGGCAGCTGCAGGCCTTCATAAACGGCGCTCATGGCATAGGTAGCCCCCGGATAATTGCCGTGGGTCTTCTTGCGCAGGTTGCCGATGCCGCCCATGATCACCTGGGCACCTCCGGGCGTCATCACGCCGCCGCCGGGGATCTTGTGCTTGCGATCGTCCCAGGGCTGGGTGGCCTTGCCCTCTTCCAGGATCCACCTTCCGGCTGCGGCGATCAAATCCTCCGGATCGTCCACCAGCTCATCTACCAGGCCCTGTTTAAGGGCGTCGGCCGGGCGCAGTTGCCGGCCCTGAAGGATGATCATGAGGGCGTTCTGTATGCCGATGAGATAAGGCAGGCGCTGGGTGCCGCCCCCGCCGGGGAAGAGGCCCAGCTGGGTCTCCGGCAAGCCGATGCGGACCTTGGGGTCGTTCACGGCAATGCGGTGGTGGCAGGTGAGCGCCAGCTCGTAGCCGCCCCCCAACGCCGTCCCGTTGATGGCTGCCCCGAAGCGCTGGCAACACTTTTCGACCCCACCCACCCGCCGGTAGCATTGAACGAAGCAAGTGAGCCGCACCACACGACGCCCCCGCGCGGGGCCCAAGACAACCAGGACAAGGA
>JAJDFU010000398.1 GCA_020528935.1 Saprospiraceae bacterium
TTTGGGCTGTTCTTGCCAAATTTTATTCTGAGCTGCGTTCGCTCCAAAAGCGAAACCCCAGCAAGCTCCGAATAAAAATAAAAAACTTTTGGAATAGTATTGGCTTTTGCAATCCGAATTGTTTTTCATTGCTGTCCGTACCATGGCGATGATCCGGCGAAAATGGTTTTGCTCGACTCCGGAATGGTGTACGGTATTAGCGCGGATTCTTCATGGACATGCTGGTAAACGCCGGCGGAAAACATCACGAAATATTGAAAATCAATGACTTCATACATATTTGCGCATGATGCGAATGGGGTTATCATGCCCAGCAGCCTCACCGCACCCGCCGCCCCTTCCACACGTAGCGACGAGTGAACAGGCCGCCCGGCCCCGCCAGTAGGACGTAGCCGATGTGGAGCAGCTGGGCCGGCAGGAAGGCCCTCAGCAGGCGGGGTTGCTCCAGGAAGCGCGTGCCCTCGCGCAACAGCGGGTAATCCAGCAGGCTTTTGCCAGTCAGCAGCGCAAAGAAGAGCAGCAGGGCGAACAGATCGCCGAAAAGCCCAAGCACATAACTCAGGAAGATCAGGGCACACAGCGCAAAGACGATGATCTGCGCCGCCCAAAGGGCCGGATCGCGCAGGGCGCCGAACTTGCTGGCCCAGCGGATGCGTTGCTGCAGGAAAGACGCCCAGTTCGGCTGAGGGTGGGTGGTGATTACGGCCTCCGGGTGCCGAAGGTAGCGAATGGCATAGCCCGCTCCCACGGCTCGTTGTACCCACAGCATATCGTCGCCGCTGGCGCGACCGTCCAGGCCGCGAAAGCCGCCCAGCTTTTCGAAAAGGGCTTTGGGGTAAGCCAGGTTGGCGCCGTTGGCCAGGAGGAGCCGCCCGGAGGCCAGGCCGGCCCCGGTGAGCACCTGCATGCCGGCATTGTCCAGCGCCTGAAAACGGCCGAGCAGGCCTTTGCCGGGGCGGTAACGCACGGGGCCGGCAAGTATGGGTGCACCTTGCTCATAGGCTGCGGCCAGATGGTGTAGCCATCGGGGACCAGCCAGGCAGTCGGCATCGGTGGTGACGATGAGCTCGCCCCAGGCCTCGCGTATGCCCAGGGTCAGCGCCGCCTTTTTATAGGCATTGATGGATCGGCCGCGCAGGGCAGTGGCCAGTTGAAGCAGGCGTACCTGGTGGCCGTAGCGCTCGCGCACCAGCCGTGGGGTGTCATCGGTAGAGTGGTCGTCCACAACGATGATCTCGTACAGTCGCTCGGGATAGTCCTGGGCCAGCAGGCTCTCCAGGCAGGCGGGCAGATGCGCTGCTTCGTTTCGGGCCGGCACGATCACCGTGATGAAGGTTCGGGGCACAAAGCCCGGAGGGTAATCCGCATCGCCTTGCTGCCGCCAGATAACGAGAGCAGTGTACACGAGCCCGGCGTAGAGCGAAAAACACAGGGCCGAACCGACAGCCAGGGCGAGGTGAAAGGCGAGCACTACTCGAACAAGCGGTCGCGTTCGTCTTCGTCGCGCTTGCGCTCCGCCCGGGAGGGCGGATCCAGATCCAGCTCATCGGGCGATTGCAGTTCTTCGAAATCCACGTACTCGCCGCGCTGGCGGCTTTCCACCTCCTTTTCCGTCTTGCGCAGGCGCCAGTTGAGCAGGGCCCGCACAAAAAGGTAGCCCGACACCACCGGGAAGCCCACCACAGACAGCACAATGGCCAGAATGCCTAAAAGCGCATTCCGCTTCACCAAGCTGGACAACCACTGTATGTAGTTGAGGATGACCTTGCGGTCCAGAAAGAGGGAAGCCAGCAGAAGGAATGGAGAAGCGTAGTACAGGAGCGTGAAAAAGATGCGGGCAATCCAAAACAGGCCCACCAATACGAGCACGAACACCAGTAGCCCTAAGACAACAGCCCAGGGATTGGTGCTTTCCATTTTATATTCTTTACGGGAAGCCATGGAGTGAATTTACGTGTTTATTGGCCTCCGGATTGACACTCTGGCGAAAAGCCAGTCAAACCCGGTGCCAGCTGTTCAATTTCTTTTGCATAATTAAAAAGCCTCGCGGCACTATACAGTTTCCTCCTTTCGACCAAAAAGGCGCTGAATTCGACGGCCCCTCCACGGCGCAGCAAAGTTCAGCCCGCGGAAGGCCTTTCTCTGGAGAGCAAAGGGCGAGCCTGCTTCTTTCGCTACGCAGGGGGCGCCGAATGTCCTGGCTGCATCCGCTCTGCCGGAAACCTCGCTATGTATTCACGCCAAAGGCCCGGTCCACGATATCCTGCTGTTGTTCGTCGTGGACTTTCTTGTAGCCCGTCGCCGGCGATGCGCTGGATTTGCGGGCCACGAAGTCGATCTCGGCATCGCGCAGGTTCACCTCGCGATTGTTGTACAGTATATTGTTGATGTATTGCCAGGCCCCCATGTTGGAGGGCTCCTCCTGGATCCACATGACCTTGGCACTTTCGTATTTCTCAAACACCTGGCGCAGCTGCTTGGCCGGCAGCGGGTAGAGTTGCTCGAGGCGCACGATAGCCACATCCTTGCGCTTTTCCTCCCGCTTGCGCTCCAGCAGATCGTAGTACACCTTTCCGGTGCACAGCAGCAGGCGTTCGACCTTTTTTCCGCTGCGCGGCCCTACCTCGGGATCGTCCAGCACTTCTTGGAAGTGGGTCTTGCCGACGAAATCCTCCATGGGCGAAACCACCTCCGGATGGCGCAGGAGCGACTTGGGCGACATGACGATGAGCGGCTTGCGGAAAGGCCGGTGCAGCTGACGGCGCAACAGATGGAAGAAATTGGCCGGCTTGGTCACATTGGCCACCGTCATGTTAAACTCGGCGCAGGCCTGCAGGAAACGCTCCAGGCGGGCACTGGAGTGCTCGGGACCCTGGCCTTCGTAACCGTGGGGCAACAGCATCACCAGGCCGCTCATGCGCTGCCACTTGCTTTCGGCGGCAGAAATGTACTGATCGACAATGGTCTGCGCCCCGTTGTAGAAGTCGCCAAACTGGGCCTCCCAGACCACCAGGGTATCGGGCGAGGCCAGGGAATAACCGTACTCGAAGCCCATGACCCCAAATTCGGACAACAGGGAATTGAAGATGCGGAACCGCCCCTGCTCCCCGTTGATCTGCGCCAGGCGATTGTACTCCTCAAAGGTCTTGGCGTCGTACAGGATGGCGTGGCGGTGCGAAAAGGTACCCCGCCGGGTGTCCTGGCCGCTCATGCGCACGTCGTGCCCCTCCAGCAGCAAGCTGCCGTAAGCCGCCATCTCGCCCAGCGACCAGTCCAGCTGCTTTTCGTCCAGGATCTTCTGCGCGCCCTTGAACAGGCGCTTCACCTTGGATAAGGGCTTGAAGCCCTCCGGCGGATTCATGAGGTGGTGGATGAGATGCTGCAGGCGCTCCTGGGAAATACCCGTCACCGGCGATTCGGCAAAATCTTCGGGATCGGATGTCTTTTTCAGTTTGCGCCAGGCCTGCTCCGGTTCCTGGTATTCGTAGGGCAGGGGGTTTTGCTTCACCTCGTCCAGGCGCTCCTGCAGGAAATTCCAGAAGTCCTTTTCCATCTCCTCGGCCAGTTCCTTGTCTACCACGCCGCGCTCCACCAGGGTCTTGCTGTAGACCTCCCGCGGATCGGGATGGTTCTTGATGATCTCGTACATCTCCGGCTGGGTGAACTTGGGATCGTCGCCCTCATTGTGGCCGTGGCGGCGATAGCACACCATGTCGATGTACACATCGCTGTTGAATTCCTGGCGGTAATCAACAGCTAGCTTCGTGGCAAAAAGCACGGCTTCGGCATCGTCGCCGTTGACGTGGAAGACCGGAGCATCTACCACCTGGGCCACGCCCGTGCAGTAGGTGCTGGAGCGGGCGTCGTCGAAGTCGGTGGTAAAGCCGATCTGGTTATTGATCACAAAGTGAATGGTGCCGCCGGTATAATAGCCCTTGAGCTGGCTCATCTGGGCCGTTTCGTATACCACCCCCTGACCGGCTATGGCCGCATCGCCGTGGATGAGGATGGGCAGGATGCGGTCGTATTCGCTTTCGTAGAGGATGTCGGCCTTGGCGCGGGCAAAGCCCTGTACAACGGGGTCCACAGACTCCAGGTGAGAGGGGTTGGGCACCAGCTTGAGGTGCACGGTCTTGCCGGCCGGAGTCTCTACCTGGGAGGAAAAGCCGAGGTGGTACTTCACGTCACCATCGCCAAAGCTGAGGTCGGGCACAGCCGTGCCTTCGAATTCGTTGAAGATCTGGGCATAGGTCTTGCCCATGATGTTGGCCAGTACGTTGAGGCGGCCGCGATGCGCCATGCCGATCACAAATTCCTCCACGCCCTTGGCAGCGCCCTCGTTGATCATGGTGTCCAGGGAAACGATGGTATTTTCGCCCCCCTCCAGGGAGAAGCGCTTCTGTCCGATGTATTTGGTGTGCAGGAAGCGCTCAAAGACCACCGCTCCGTTCAGCTTTTGCAGGATGCGCCGCTTTTCCTCCTGGGTGGCCCCGAAGGCCTGTTCGGGATCCGCCGCCTCGATGCGCGTGCGCAACCAGCGGCGTTTGGCGCGGTCGCGAATGTGGTGAAACTCGAAGCCGATATTGCCACAGTACACCTTGCGCATGTGGGCGATGATCTCGCGCAGGGAGGCATCCTCCTTGCCGATCTCGCGGCCCACCTGAAAACGGGTGTCCATATCGGCTTCAGACAGGCCGAAATCTTCCAAATTGAGATTGGGCTTGCGGTCGCGGCGCGTGCGTATGGGATTGGTCGTGCTCAGCAAATGGCCGCGATTGCGAAAGGCCACAATGAGGGAGTGCACCTGAAACTCTTTTCTGGAGGCCGGACCGGCTTCGGCCGTGGCCACGGCAGCTCCGTTGCCGTTGCTTTGTGCAAAGTCAAAACCCTTGAAAAAGGCCCGCCAGCTTTCTTCCACCTGCTGAGGATCCTGCAGGTACTTTTCGTACATCGCCTCGATGAAAGAGGGATGGGCGTTGGCGATAAAGGAATAATCGTTCATGGCTTGGGGACAGTTGTTTTTTGTCGATGAATGAAGCAGAACGGGGGGCCTGAGTCCGCTGCCGGCTTAATTGACAAATATCGGTATTCTGCGAAGCAAAAAACAGCACCCGCTGAAGTTTTTTCAGACCTGCCCGCGATGGTACGTGAAAACGCATCCGTCTTTTGCTTTGAGCTTTACCGGAAAACACCTACTTTTGCATTCCGTTTGAAGCGGAGGTAGTGAACCACTAATTTCAGAGTACGCATGGCAAACCATCAATCGGCCAAAAAACGCGCCCGCCAGGACAGCAAACGCCGTCTCCAAAACCGCTACTACAAAAAGTCGGCCCGCACGGCCATTAAAAAGCTGCGGAATATGACCGACAAAAAAGAAGCGGAAGCTTACCTGCCCAAGGTGATGAGCATGATCGATAAGCTCGCGAAGAAAAACACCTGGCACGAGAACAAGGCGGCCAACCTGAAAAGCAGCCTGATGAAGCACGTCAATCGCATGGGCTGAATTTGAACCCCATTTCAGATACGGGGATTCGGCTGTCCGCCATCTCCGAATGCGGAGGGATGATCGCTGCCGGCGGTCATCCCTCCGCTGTATTGGGCAAAAGGCGTATCTTCGGCCAAACGAACGTTCATTCGCCATGGCGCTTTTCCACACCCTTACCGTGCGCGATTTGCGGCGCGAAACCCCCAGCTGTGTATCCGTTTCCTTTAGCGTGCCTACGGGACTAAAAGAGGACTTTGCATTCCAGCCCGGTCAGTACCTCACCCTGCGCACCCGGCTCAACGGCGAGGAGGTGCGCCGGTCCTACTCCATCTGTACCAGTCCTCATGACGACGACCTGCGCGTGGCCATCAAACAGGTGCCGGAAGGCAAGTTTTCCACCTTTGCCAACGAGCAGCTCCAGATGGGCGATACCGTGGACGTGATGCCGCCCAAGGGCAATTTTACCACCCCTCTGGACCCCACGCACGAAGGCCTGTATGTGGCTTACGCGGCCGGAAGCGGCATTACGCCTGTCATGTCGCTGCTGCGCTCCATCCTGCAGCAGGAGCCGAAGAGCCGCTTCATGTTATTCTACGGCAATCGCTACACGGAGACCATTATTTTCCGCGATCAGCTGGAAGACCTCAAAAACGTGTACCTGGACCGCCTGGTGGTCCACCACATCCTGAGCCAGGAACACTATTTCACCGATATGTTTGCCGGCCGTATTTCCAGGGAAAAGTGCGAAGCTTACGGACGCATGCTGTATGAGCCCCGGGTAGTGGATGCCTTCTTCCTTTGTGGGCCCAAACCCATGATCGACGATGTGCAGCACACCCTGGAAACACAGGGCGTGGACAAGGGCCGCATTCACTACGAACTGTTCAATACGGGCTTTCCCAAACACCAGGGCAGCAAACCGGTTCCCGAAAAGCGCAAACGGGAAGGGGTGGCTGCCGAAGTGGAGATCGTCATGGACGGCAGCCGCTTCCGCTTGCAGATGGAGCGAGGTAAGGACACCGTGCTCGATGCCGCCCAGGAGGCCGGAGCCGACCTGCCCTTCTCCTGCAAGGGAGGCATCTGCAGTACCTGCCGGGCCAAGGTGCTCAGCGGCGAAGTGAGCATGGACGTCAACTATGCTCTGGAACCTGAAGAAGTGGAGCAGGGCTACGTGCTCACCTGCCAATCCCATCCCAGCACCCGCCACCTGGTCCTGGATTTCGATAGCTAGTCCGCGGACGTTTAGCCTAATCCTTACAGAAGGACATGCGTGAACTTTTTCGGATGTGCTGATACGAATCTCCTGAGGCCATTAGTCGAATACCCAAACTTCCCAACGTCTTAACCGTCTAATCTACCCCATGCCCGAGCTCAAGACCAAAAAAGAACAGATATACGAAGCGGCAGCCCGCTCCTTTCGCGACAAGGGTTTTGCCGCTACCAGTATGCGGGACCTGGCGCGCGAAGTGGGACTCACGGCATCCAGCTTGTACAACCACATTGCCTCCAAGGAAGAGATCCTCCAGGAGATCTGCTTTCGCAACGCCCGCCGATATCTGGAAGAGTTGGATGCCGTGGAGAAAATGACCGGCAACTCCATCGAAAAGGTGCAGGCCTTACTGCATCTGCACATCCGCCTGGCTACGGAGGATGTGACCTCCATTACGGCCTTCAACGACGAGTGGCGCCACCTCAGCGAACCCTACCTCAGCGATTTCAAGCAGTTGCGCCGCGACTACGAGAATCGCTTCAAGACCATTCTGCGAGAAGGAATGGCTGCCGGCGAACTCAAACCCCTCGACGAGTCCATCGCACTGTATACGCTGCTGTCCAGCATCCGTTGGCTTTACGACTGGTATCGCCCCGGCCGCTCTATGCGCACCGAGGTGCTGGAACGGGACCTGGTGGATATGCTGATGCGTGGACTAACCCTCAATCCGGCGCGTTCGGATTGATCAGTTCCTCTTCTCAAGCAGACGTTCGCGGGCAAGGCAATATCTAAAGACTTTCCATGTATTCTTTTTGTAGCAATTCGCCGAACTCATCGATCAGGGATTGGAGCTTGCGGGCGCTTGGATAGGGATCGCTGCCGGCGAAGGTAAGGGCGCCCACCGCCATGTAAATGTTGTGCATGCGGGCAGACTCCGCCTGGAGCCTGGCGCGCAGGTCGCCATCGCAGCTGGTTTTCCGCTGCTCCAGACGCAATAATTGATCTTCCATGTGCCCCACCAGGGCCGCGTGGTATTGCCGGGACAGGTCGAAGTCTTCTTTCTCCACGGCCGCCCGAAAGCGGGCCGCATCATTTTTGTATTGTCCTACTGCGTCCTTGTCAGGAGCAAATGACCGACCTTCCGCTTCGGCAGCTTGCCCGTGGCTCAGGGCAGGTAAGAAAAACATTGTCGCAGCGACGAGAAGCGCGTAGAGTTTCATCCGTTCAGTTTTTTATCCGGTAAAAATACAGCTCTGCAGGTTAATTTCACCCCGGTGATCGGGGCAAATGCCAGACCCGCTTGTGTGGAGAACACATTTTTTAGACGAACGTTTTGCCGATTGGTCACAGGACCAAATTTTCAACCCTTTCAGCCATTGCCCTTCCGGTGAAGGCGCTCCGGAAAGACAGTACATTGCCCCGTGACATGTAAAACCCCGTTTAATCCGCCGGAAAACCTCCCCGGACAGCCGGCAGCTTTTATATTTGTTGTTTGCCAACCAACTTTTTGCCTGTGAACGCACTACTTTTTGCCGTACTGCTCGGCTTCAGCCTCCCCTCCTCCTTGCCTGAAGCCTCCGGCAATCTCATTCTGCAGATCGAAAATATTTCCTCGGACCACGGCGCACTCATGGTGGCCGTTTTCGCCCGGCCCGACGATTTCCTCAAAGAAGGTCGGGAATGCTGGCGCAAACGCATCGAGACCTTCACCCAAGGAGGCCATCGCATGGAGATCGCCGATTTTCCCCACGGTCAATACGCCATCGCCGTTTATCATGACGTCAACGGCAACGGAAAGCTCGATAAGAACCTCGTTGGTATCCCCTCCGAACCCTATGCCTTTTCCAATAACCCGCGCGCCAAATGGAAACGCCCCAATTTCCTCGACTCCCGCGTGCACTTCCATACCCCCCGGCTCGAACTCGTACTCGAGCTGCTGAAGTGGAAGGAATATTGATAGCGAATATCTCCTACAAGCGCTTTAGGTGAAGAGGTCGCCCTCACCTCCGGCAGCCGGACCTGCGGCATGCATTGACCTCTTTCTGCCAGCCCAAATGCCCAAGCCTGCGCTCAGCTTCTTCGCACCCGCTTTTCTTTCTCCCGGGGCTGTTCCTCTTCGGGCAGCGCCAGCAGCCCGAAGCGGAACAGCCCCGGGAGAAAGAAAAGCGGGTGCGGAGAAGCTGAGCGCAGGCCTGGGCATTTGGGCTGGCAGACAGAGGTCAAAGAATGCAGCCAGCTCGGCGGCCGGGGGGGCGGGCGACACCATACCCACCACGCCCTGGAGGACAAAGTCCGCCGATATATTCACTCCCCCGACACACGCAGCAGCACGCGACAGA
>JAJDFU010000167.1 GCA_020528935.1 Saprospiraceae bacterium
GATCCTGACCTAAGGGGTTGAAAACATTTTTTTCAACTCCGTATTGTCATTTTTCACGGGTTTTCGTACATAATCCGGGCTCATTCTGTTGAGGTTTCCGATTGAAAAAATAGAGACATGGTAAAACGCATCAACTGGCTTTCCAAAGGAGTGGATCTGCTGATCGTCATTCTGGGTATCACGATTGCCTTCAACCTGAATACCTGGAAGGATTTTCGGCGCAACCAAAGCGAAGCGCGGGAATACCTGAAAAGCTTTCTGGACGAATGTCAAGACAACAGGACTGCCTTGCAGCAAAACCTGGAAGCCGGCAAGCAAAAGCAAAACCAGATCGACTCCCTGATCGACTGCCTGGAAGACCCCACCTGCCCGGCCCAGACCATTCAGAAGCGCTCGCTGAACATGCTGAGTCTCGCCAACAAGACCCGCTTTACGACCACCATGGACAACATCACCTATTCGGGAGACTTCAGCCTGATCCGCGATAAAGCCCTGCGAAAGCAGATCCTGGAACTGTATGCCTCCTACGAGGGGCTGGACGAATTGGAAGACTTCTCCCTGGGGTACATCAAGACTTATTTCGGCCCCCTCTTGCTGGAAAACCGGCGGGCCGAACAACTGCTCAGTGCATCCTTTCGCTCCGAAATGAGTTACCTCGCCCTGGTGTACCGGAACCTGGTCATCCAGCAGACCGACGGCTATGACCTGACGATCCAAAAGCTGGACGCACTGATCGAAGCCCTGCAGGAGCGGCTCCAGGCCTGAACCACACTCCCCGGGAACCCCAGACTAAAGACTCCAGACTAAAGACTCCGGACTAAACCCCACCCTACCGCAGCAGGGTGACCGAGCCGATGTTCTTCATCTTGCCGTTGCGGTCCTCCTGCCCGGACCACACGGTGCCGTCCTCGAAAACGGCGCGGCATTTCCACACGTACACATCCTGGGGCAGGACCTGCCCGTTGAGGGTGCCGTCCCAGGCCTCCACGGGCTGGCCGTTCTCCAGCAGGGTGCTCTCCCAGATGAGCTCGCCATAGGGCGTGAATACCTGCATGTGGTATTCCTGCAGGCCGATGCCCTTGGGCTTGAAGAGGCGCACCTCCCCTACCCCGTTCTCCGGGCTGAGGGCCGTGGGCACGTACAGCCCCTTAATGATGGGCGGCTCGATGGTGAGCAGGGTGTCGTCCCAGCAGCCGTTGATGGCGATGGCGCGCAGGTACACTTCCCAGATGGCGTTGCCGGCGTACTGGTGGGCGGGGTGCTCTTCGTCCGAAGTATTGCCGTCGCCAAAATCCCAGCGGTACTCCACGGCGCCCTCGCTCAAATTCCGGAAGAAGAAGGTGCCGTCGAAAGGCACCTCGGTACTTGCCGTGGCCTCAAAGCCGGCCGTGGGCGAGCCGGAAACGGATACGATATCCTCCAGCCGGAAGGTATCGATGCAGGCATCCCGGCTGCCGGCGATCAGCCGAACGGTATAGTCGCCTTCCTCCATATAGGTGTGGGTCGGATTGGGCGCTTCGGAGGTATTGCCGTCGCCGAAGTCCCAGAAGTAACTGTCGGCCATATCCGACAGGTTGGTGAAGGTGACCTCTACCGGCGAGCAGCCCTCGTTGTTGGCGATGGCGAAATCGGCCGCGGGCACTGCCCGGATGCGCAGGGGCCGGGCTACCGAATCGCGGCAGCCGAATTCGTTCTCCAGGACGAGGCGGATGGTGTAATTCCCCGAATCCGCATACAGGTGCACCGGGGCATTGAGGGTGGAGGTGTTGCCGTCGCCGAAATCCCAGAAAAAGCCCTCGCCCCCCAGGCTCTCGTTCTCCATGACCACCTGGGCCGGCAGGCTGCAGTCTTCCACCGGGGTGGGCGTAAAGGCGGCCTCCGGGAAAGGGTGCACCGTCACCTGGGCGGTAGTGGTATCGTTGGCGCAGCCGTTGGCGTCGCGGGCCGACAAGCGCACCTCGAAGATGCCCGCCCTGTCGAAGGTGTGTACGGGGTTGCTCATGGCCGAGCTGTTGCCGTCGCCGAAATCCCAGCTGAAGAACTGCGCTACCTGGGAGGAGGCCTCAAACTGAACCTGCAGGGGCGGGCAGCCCGAGGTATCGGACAGGGTGAAGTCCGCATCCGGCAGCGGAGCGATCACCAGGGGCATGGAAAAGGTGTCCAGGCAGCCGGTGTTGGCCGAGCTGCCGGTGAGCAGCACGGTGTAGGTGCCGGCGCTGTCGTAGGTATGGGTGGGGTTGTTGAGGGTGGAGGTGTTGCCGTCGCCGAAATCCCAGACGAAGCCCTGGGCCCCCTCGGAGGTATTCGCAAAGGTGACCGGCGCATTGAGGCAGCCCAGCTCCGGCAACTCGAAGGCGATCTCCGGCAGGGCCAGTACGGTGATCTCGGTGGCGGTGGTGTCGATGCCGCAGCCGTTGTCGGCATACTGCACCACCTTGTAGGTGCCCGGCTCCTTGTAGGTGTGCACCGGATTGGCCTGGGTAGAGGTGTTGCCGTCGCCGAAATCCCACCACACCTGGGCACCCAGGGTGGCGAAGTTGGTGAACGGCACGGTAAAGGGCGTACAGCCCTCCAGGCCGGGCACATTGAAAAAGGCCGTCACATCTGCCGGGTTGACGAAGATGTCGCGGCTGAGGCTGTCGGTGCCGCACTGATTGGTGGCCTGCAGGGTGATGGTGTAGGTCTGGGGCGCATCAAAGGCCGTGAAGATCTGCGAAGGCGGGTTGTACTCCGCAGAGGTATTGCCGTTGCCGAAATCCCAGAGTACATCAATGGTACCGCCGGTGCTGAGGTTGGAAAACTGCCCCTCCATGGGCGAGCAGCTGGTGTCGATATCGGTGCCGAAATTGACGAACGGCACGGTGAGCACCTGCACGGTATCCACCTGGCGGCGCATGCCACACTGGTTGCTTACCTGCAGACTGACCTCGTAGACGGTGTCGCGGGTGCCCTCGGTAAAGACGATGGTGCCGGGCTGGGCGTCGGCGCTGGTCTCGCCATTGCCGAAGTCCCATTCGAAGGTGAGGTTCTCGCCGCTGCTGTTGTTGGCGAAGGTCACGGCCAGGGGCGCGCAGCCGCGATCGCGATCGGGAGCGAAGGCGATTTCCGGGGGGGCCACCACCGCGATGGGCCTGGCAATGGAATCGATGCAGCCGAAGGCATTGGTCACCTGCAGGCTGATGGTATATTGCCCGTCCGCCTCATAGGCATGCTCGGGATTGGCCTGGTCGGAAGTGGCCCCGTCGCCGAAGCGCCAGCGCCACTGCTCGGCACCGCCCGACTGGTCTATCAGCAGGAGCGTATCCCGGGTACACACCTCATCGGGCGCGTCGAAGGCGGGTGCAGGCAGGGGGTTCTTCTGCACCTGCAGGGTATCGGTGGCCACGCAGCCCAGGCTGGGAATGGCGTAGGTATACACCAGGGTGTTGAGCCCCAGCCCGGCCGAGTCCGGAACGAAGAGGGCGGCCTGATCGTCGGTTATGCCGGGACCGCTCCAGCTGCCGCCCTGCGGGCTGAAGCCGCTGAGCGCCACGGGCGGATCAGCCGCGCACACGCTCAGGTCGGGCCCGGCTTCCACGCTGGGATTGCCCACCACGGTAAGCCAGAGGGAATCCGTATCGGCGCAGGAGCCCTGGCCCAGGCTGTAGATGAGCAGATGGTCGCCCTCGCCGGCCTGGGCGGGATCAAAGGAAATGGGCTGACTGAGCACCAGCCCCGGACCCGACCAGTTGCCCCCGGCCGGATCGGGGGCCAGGCTGAGCGGCGGACTGCTGATGCAGAGGGAGTCGTCGGCGCCGGCATGGGCAATGACGGGCGGCAGCACCTCCACCTGGATATCCACGGCATTGGTGCAGGTATTGGAATCCGTAAAGGTGTAGGTGAGCGGGTAGATGCCCTCGCCCGGGCTGAGGCTGGGATCGAACGCCTGACCCACTACGCCGGTGCCGCTCCAGCTACCGCCCTGCGGGCTGGGCTGGGGCAGCTCGAAGGCGCCGGCCACATTGCAGTAGGCCGTATCCGGGGCGCTCAGTACGGGCAGGGGATTCACCTGCACCGCCACCGTATCCACGGCCGTGCAGCCGTTGCCGGCCGTAACGGCATACGCAAAGGCATAATCACCCGGCCCGGAAGCCGACGGCAGGAAGAGGCCGTCGTCGAACTGGCCGCCGGCCAGGGCGCTCCAGGTGCCGTTCGCCGGTGCCGGATTCAGCAGGAGGCTATCCTGACTCGCACAGACCGTCTGGTCGGGGCCGGCATCGGAGTCGGGAAAAGGCACCACTTCCACCTGGGTGGTGGTGGTATCGGCGCAGGCCCCAACGCCCACCGTGTAGGTGAGCAAGGCCGGTCCGGGCACCACCTGGGCCGGATCGAAAAGGCCTCCGGCACTTACCCCGCTGCCGGTCCAGCTCCCCCCGCCCGGCGTGGCGCTGAGCTGGAAGGGCGGCTCATTGCCGCAGACGGTGAGGGAATCCGGCGTAAGCGCCGTGATCGGAGCTTCCACCTCGAAGGTCTGCACAGCCGTATCCGGCCCGCAGGCATTATCCACAATGAGGCTGACCGTATACTGGCCGGGCTGATCGTAGGCGATACCTACCGGAAAGGGATCGCCGCTCGAGCCGATGTTGGCGCCGGGAAAGCTCCAGCTGTAGCTCGTGACGGGCTCGCCGTTCTCGGCCACGCTCACGCTGCCGGCATCGAAGTTGAGCACGGCCGTTTCGCAACGGTTGGGAATGGGCGCCAGATCGGCTGCCGGCGGACCGTTGACGGAGAGGGTGTCCGTCCAGCCGGCCGAAGCGCAGGAGTTGGCCACATCCAGCTGTACGACGTAGTCGCCGCCTTCGGTGAAGGTGATGGAAGGGCTGTCGGTGCTGTCCGCTCCATTGCTAAAGGTCCAGCCCGTGGGCGGATCCACGCTCCACTGGTAGTCCGTCACCCCATCGAGGCTGGTGGCAAAGTCCACTTCCGTGGGCGGGCATACGCCGCCGGGGGGTAGCTGTACGTCCACATCGCCGATCCCGATCTGGGGCGGCGCCTCGATGGTGATCGAATCCATGATGGTATAGGAGCCGCAATTCTGGCTGTTGACGGTGAGCATAATGCCGTAGGTGCCGGGCACGTCGAAGGTCACCGTGAGGGAATCGGAATTGAAGATGTTGCCGTTGACTACCGTCCAGTCGCCGGGGTTGGAGATGGACCAGGTGGCATTGAGCTGGTTGAGGCACTGCGTGGTCGTGGGGCCGTTGACCACGTCCAGCCCCACGGAATTGTTGGTGAAGGTATAGGGCTCGCCGGGGCAGGCCGAGGCCGGGGGCGTCACCTCCAGCATGAGCTCCGGCGGTGCGCTCACCTCGATGGGGGCGATGATGGAGGCCGAGTTGCCGCAGGGGGTGCTGGCCACGATCTTCACCTCGAAGGCGTTCTTGTAGATCCCGGAAGGGGTCGTGATGCCGCAGGACGACTCCTCGAAGGTGTAGGTGAAGGCATTGGGCAGATTGCCCTGGGAGTAAGTGACGATGAGCGTGTCGTTCACAAAGATGGAGTACTCCGTATCGGGCGGGTTGTCGTTGGTCTGGGCGATGGGAAAGGTAACGGTAGCCGGCACGCAGAGGCCGGTGGTATTGCCCGGGTTGGTGAGCCCCACCGAAGGGTTGCTGCCGAAATAGAGCTGGTACTCCGTACGGGCCGTACAGCCGTTCTGGGCCACTACGGTCAGGGCGATGGTCTTGTAGCCCTGCGAGGTGTAGGTGTGCTCCACCAGGGAGTTGGGCGTAAAGGTGGTGTTGTCAAAGGTTTCCACTACGCCGTCTCCCCAGTCGATCTCATAGGTGGTATTGATGGGAATGGTTGTAGAGGTGTTGAAAAAGCCGACCATCACCTCCGTTTCCTTGGTGCAGACGCGGATGAAATTGTCGGCATCCAGGGTGCCGTCGGAGGGGTCCACTCCCAGGGAGGCATCGGGGCCGGCCAGCACATCCACGGTGATGGTACCACAGGCATTGCCGTCCTGGAAGGCGGTGACCGTATAGCTCGCATCGTCCACCGCGGGCGGAAAGACATGCTCGGTGGTCGTGCCGGTAGAATCGGGCGTGCCGTCGCCGTCGAAATCCCAGGCGTAGCCGGCATTGCCGTCGGGGTTCTGGATGGAGAAGGTCACCGGCGTATTGCCGCAAAAGCCGTTGGGGGCATCGATATCACATTGGGCGGCAGCCGGCCGGGGGGCGATCCACAGGCCGGACAGCAGGCTGCACAGAAGGATCAATTTGTTTTGCATGGGATATGGGTATTTCAAAGCGATCAGTAAAAACTCTTGCAATCCAGAATGCGCTTGGAGGAGGCGCCGTAGCTCTTCGTAGCCAGGCCGGGGAAGTCGGCAAAATTGTAGCGCAGGGCCAGCTCATACACGTTGCCGCCCTCAATACCCAGGCCGGTGGTGTTGATGTCCACGCTAAAGCCGATAAACAGCTTGTGGGCCGAGGCCGAGTGGCCCAGTTCCAGGTCCACCCCGCCCACCACGATAAAGGCATTGGTGTGCTGAATGCCGCCGGGAAAGGGAAAGCGATCCTGGTAATACAAGCCGGCGTAGAGGTTGTGGTACAACACATTGGCGCCGAGGGTGAACACCTGAAGGCTCTGGCTGAAGTTGAAGAGGTTGTCGCCCTGGATGTCGAACTTGAAGTTGGGCGAAATGGCAAACTCGTTCTTCACCCCCTGCAGGAAGGTAATGGGGATGATGCCCCCGGCGTGGAAAGTGAAGCGGGGCGGCACGATGGTCTCCAGGTTCTGAAAGGACTCGTTGGCCTGGTTGGCGCCGAACAGGCTCGGCAGATGGTGGATGGCGAAGCCCACGATATAGCGGCTGGAGGAAAGGGTGCGCTGCCCCCGGCTTTCGCCGGCATCGAAGCGCCAGGCAAAGCCGAAGTCCACATCCCAGTAGCTGACGCGGTCGTTGAGGGGCTGGGCGCTGGTGAGGTTGACCAGCCCGTATATGGGATGGAGCTGATCCGAAAAAGTGAGGCGGTCCCAGTCGATGCGGCGCTGCGCCCAGCGCGCCTGCAGGCCAAAGTGGACATTGTGTTTGGGCCCGGGAATACTGTAGCTGTAGGCAAAGCCCACCGAGGTAGTGGCCAGGTTGGCCAGGCCCTGATTGTCCTGGTGAAAGGTGAGGGCAAAGCCGCTCTTCAGCAGGGGCTCCTGCAGCTCTACGGCCAGGGCATGGGTGCGGAAGCCCTGATCGGCCCGAAACCACTGCACCCTGGAGATGGCCGATACGGTAATGCCCTTGTCCAGCCCCACCAGGGCCGGGCTCAGGTAAGGGCGGTTGGCGTAAAACTGAGAAAAAGAGGGATCCTGGGCGCGGGCGCTTTTCAGCCCTACCAGGCACAACAATCCCCACAGGACGATCGGTAGAAGTCCACTTTTCATGCGCTCGGTTTTTGGTGAATATTCCGAGCTTTCTCACAGCACGTTTACCGGGGATTAGTGCGCAGTGCACCTGCGCAGCGCATCGCTTCAATGGCTCGATGGGGGGTGTTGGTTCCAGCCCGTTTGGGCCCGGCCTTGTTTTTTTTCGATGTCAGGAAGGGCAGAAGCGTGTTCAATTCTGCTTTTCAAAAGTAAGAAAAAAAGATCGGCCGGAGCATACTGCTTTTCTTTTTAACTTATGGATGGGCGTGTTTGTCGGTAACCGGCTCAAAGCCCAGCTCGCGCCCCACTTTCAGCATGTAGTCGTAGGCGGCGCCGTATTCGTTGGGAATGTCGCCCTCGAGTATGGCCTCGCGTATGGCCGTTTTGATCTCGCCGACCTCCCGCGAGGGGTTCATATCAAAAGTATCCATGATGATCTCTCCCGTTATGGGCGGCTGCCAGTTGCGCAAATGGTCCTTTTCCTCTACCTCTTTGAGGCGCTGCCGCACGTACTCGTAATTTTCGAGGTAGCGCTTGACCTTGCGCGGGTTTTTGGAGGTGATGTCGGCTTCGCAGAGCAGCATGAGGTCTTCCAGGTCGTCGCCGGCTTCGAAGAGGAGGCGCCGCACGGCCGAGTCGGTGATATTTTCCTTGGTCAGCGAGATGGGGCGCAGGTGCAGGCGCACCAGTTTCTGCACGTATTTCATCTTTTGATCCAGGGGCAGGCGCAGGCGGCGGAAGATGCGGGGCACCATGGCGGCTCCCAGCGCCTCGTGGCCGTGGAAGGTCCAGCCCTGTTCGGGATCGAAGCGCTTGGTGGCGGGCTTGGCAATATCGTGCAGGATGGCCGCCCAGCGCAGCCACAGCTTGCCGGTTTTCCTGCTGAGGTTATCGAGCACCTGCAGGGTGTGGTAGAAGTTGTCCTTGTGCGCCCGGCCGTTGCGCTTTTCCACGCCCTGCAAGGCGGCCATCTCGGGAAAGATGAGTTCCAGCAGGCCGGTATCGAACAGCAGCTTGAAGCCCACGGAGGGTTGCTCCGCCAGGATGATCTTGTTGAGCTCCGTAGCAATGCGCTCCTTCGAAACGATCTTAATGCGATCCCGGTACGCTCCAATGGCCTCCAGGGTTTCCCGCTCGATGGTAAAATCGAGCTGGGTGGCAAAGCGGATGGCCCGCATCATGCGCAGGGGATCGTCGGAGAAGGTCTTGCCGGGCTCCAGGGGCGTTTTGATGAGCTTTTGCTCCAGGTGTTCCAGTCCGTCGAAGGGATCGATGATGGTGCCGAAGTCGGCCTCGTTGAGGCTTACCGCCAGGGCGTTAATGGTAAAATCCCGCCGGTTTTGGTCGTCTTCCAGGGTGCCCTCCTCCACGCTGGGCTTGCGGGAATCGTGGCGGTAGGACTCCTTGCGGGCGCCCACAAACTCGATCTCCAGCTTGCGGTGTTTGATCATGGCCGTACCGAAGCGCTTGTACACGGCGATGCGCGGCACGGGCCGCAGGCGGGACGCCACGTTTTCCGCCAGCCGGATGCCGCTGCCCACACACACGATGTCGATATCCTTCGTCGGCCGGGCCAGCAAGCGATCGCGCACATAGCCGCCCACCAGATAGGCCGGATAGCCC
>JAJDFU010000158.1 GCA_020528935.1 Saprospiraceae bacterium
TTGTTCCTGGTCGGTCTCCCTCTCCAGTAAGTACCGGTCGTGGGTGCCCATCAGCGTTCTGAGGTTGGGGTGGCCCAGGTAGTCTTCCACCCAGTCTACCAGTGCCATGTCCAGGTGGTGGGTGGGCTCGTCCAGGCTGAGGAAGTCGGGCTCCTCAATGATCATCTTGGCCAGGGCCAGCCGCTTTGTCTCTCCTCCGGAGAGCGTCTTCACGAGGCGTTCCATCTCGTCTACCCGCAGCTTGGTGAGCACCTCCTTCATGCGGGCCTCCATATCCCAGGCTTTCAGGTCGTCCATGCGCAGGCTGGCCCGCTGCAGGGCCTCCGTGCGGCTGGGGTGCAGCAGGGCTTCCTCGTAGGCCCGGATGGCCCGGATCACGGGATTCTCAGAATCCAGCACGGCCTCCAGTATGGTGTGCTCCGGATAAAACTCGGGCTCCTGCCCCAGGTAGGCCATGCGGATGTCGCGATGCAGCAAAACGGTAGCGCTTTCCCCTTCGGGACGTTCCAGGCCGGCAGCCACGCGCAGCAGCGTGCTTTTGCCGGTGCCGTTCTTGGCGACCAGTCCGATCTTCTGCCCGCGATTGATCTGAAGGGACAGGTCGGCGAAGAGCACCTTTTCTCCGTAGCTCTTGTTCACTCGTTCCAGCGTCAGTACATTCACCTGTTCACTGCTTTCCCTGGTAAAATACCTAAAAAACGGATGGTCCCGGGCAATGGTGTGGTGCAGGGTTGTAGCCATCCCGGCCAGAATGGCCTGGGCAATGCGTTTGGTAGCGTGAGTCAAACAGGCGGGATCCGCGGTATGGAGGCGACGCAGCTGTTCGTTGTTCGACCACTGATTCTCCAGTAGGATGAGGTCTTCTTCCGGCAGATTGGGATCCGCACAAAAGGTCCGCAATTCGATGAGGGCTTGTTCTACCTTGTTTTCAGCTATGGCCTGGCGCACCCGAGCGGCTACGGGCTTGAAGTCATTCAATACCTGCTCGCGCTCCTGTGGCGGAAGGATCTCCAGGGTTTCCCGAGCCGAGCCGCTGGGCTTGAGGAAAATGCGCAGGGTGAGCGCCAACAGCAGGATCAGGAACGGCAGCAGGCCAAAGGCGGCCTTGGACAGCAGCCCGAACAGGGACTGGGCAATCACAGGCAGCGGTTCCAGAAGAATTATGGCGAGAAAAAGTATTCCGTAGATATACAAGCCGCCACGAACCAGGCCGAAGAGTTGGCTGTCGGCCCGGCGATCATCGGCATCCAGCCACTGAAGCCCAAAGAGGGTAAACAGCAGAGGCAGCCAGAGGCCCAACACCCAGGCCCATACGCCGGCGGTCTGGCTGCCGTGCTGGCCCCCCAGGGTTGGCACCAGCAAGAGTACGAGCAGTACGGCCGCCAGCAGGAGGGCCGTGCGCAGCAGGCGCTGCCGGGCATGGGTGAGCGAAAGGGCTTTCATATCAGGGCTTTACGAGATAATCGAGAATGTGCGCTCGTTCCAGGTGAACCCGGCTGGGAAAGCGGCTGCGCTCCACGAAGCGGGCCTCGCCATGGTCGCGTTGTTCGAATTCGTAGATCAGCACGGTGCACTGATGCTCTTCGGTAAAGGGCAACTCCCGCAGCGAGCGCGGCAGTTTGTTCATGCCGGTAGAGAGCCACTCCCGGGCTTCCTCCTGACTTACTGTAGCGCCCGTCGTGGAGAAGGCCACCGGCGTGACGACAAACACAAACACCCGGAAACTGCCCGTTTTACCGAAAATCAGAGCTTCCAGATACTTCACAAGATTGAAGTCCTCCAGACCCGAGACGTCGGCTTCCCAGCGATCGGGCGGCGGCAGCGGAGCAGCCGTATTGGGGTCCATCTGCTCCATAATGGTGGCCAGGGCAAAGCCGTCGGGTACGGCGTAGTAGCTCTTTTCGTAATAGCCGCAGGAGGTTATGGCCTTGTGCAGGATGCGGTTCACGTCGCCCAGGGTGCCGGAACCGCCAAAATAGGGCCGCGGCAGACTGAGGCGGGCCGAAGGCCGCGGCGGCGGCAGCGGAAACTGCGGCAGTGCATATTCGTAGGTCGGCCCCCGCTCGCCCTGAAAGTCGAAGCCGTGGGGCGGCAGGCCGTCCGGAAAGTCGTGCCCCTGGACGTTGAGCCGGACAAAACTCTTCTGCTCCTTGCGCAACCCCTTGAGCATGCGCTCCAGGTAGTGGTCGGCAAAGTAAAGAACCTCGGCCCAGATGGGCGCATAGGCGCAGGCCGTACTGCTCACGTATTGCAGGGCCTGGAAAAAGGCCGTGGAATAAACGCCCCCGTGCGCAGGGTGATAGCTGGAGCTCTGGTAGCGCGAGTAGCCGGTGATCAGCAGATCGCCCTGAGCGCGCAGCAGCTTGCCCATGCGGTCGGCATTCAGATCAGCCCGGGCCTCCAGCCGGCCGATCAGGCCGGAGCGGTCGTTGGCGCCGTCCAGCATGGTGACCACCAGCCGGTGAGGGGAAGCCAAAAGCAAGTGGTGGATCTTGGTCAGAAAGAGTTGCTCTCCCCCGAGCTCGAAATAGGGAAAATCCTCCAGCAGATCGTCATTGTTGTAGGCCGACGGCCCGAAGTAATAAAACCAGAAGACGTCCCGGTCGTTGCCCCGGACCCTGCGGAGCTCCGCCTTCAGCTTTTCCGCCGTGCGCACACGGGAAAGGTCGTGCCACTTCAGTTGCAAGTCCGCTGCGCCGGCTGCCTGCTGCATCAGATTGTGCAGATCGCCGCGCCAGGCCGGCTCCGACTGAGGCGTAACGAAGAAAAAATGCAGATCCTGACCAGCAGAGGCATGCCAACAACCGATCAGGCATACCCAGGCAAGAAAGAGCTTGATCTTCATCCCAGCCATAATTAGTTTCCGCTTTGTAGACCAATCGAGCAATATCCCACCGACGTATTCTGCCATACTATCCAATACGTCGCACCGGGCTGCACGTAAATGGTCCCTTCCCCATAGGCGGTACAACTGCCGTAGATGCCGCAGCTGATCGTACCTTGGATCACGTACTGTTGCTGCCCTGCCGGAATGTTGGATACCGTATACTTATTCCCCTCGGGCGAAAAGTAAGCGCCGCCGATGTTTATGCTGATCGGCAGATAACAACCGTACTGATCCCCGCTATACCCTACGGTAATGAAGGTCGTGGAACCGGAGGTATTTCCACGGGAATTATCCTTGCCCGAGGAATACGCGTCGATCAGCTCCTCCAACTCGCCTAGCTTCTCACCGGCCTGGTCTACCGGATCGGGTTTGGGGGGGCTGGGCTGCGTCGAGGAGGTCGGATCCATGGAATTGCCTGAATGGCCCGCCTGTTCTCTGGCCTTGTTCCAGCCCACCGCCACGGCCTCCAAGCGGGCGCTGCGCGGCGGGTGGGTACTGCTGCCCCGGGCGCTCGCTTTGGCATTGATAGCGCTCTGCGCCTGTTCCAGGGTGGCCCCCATCTTGCCCAGGATGAAACCGGAAAATTGATCGGCGGCCAGTTCCAGAGGCGGCTTGCTGCCGCCGTCCTCCAGGGTGTGGGCATTGAGGTGGTGTCCGATCTCGTGGGCCAGTATGCCGTAAGCGGCCCATTTTGTGCCCGTCTTTTGCTTCAGCTTCACCATGAAATCCTGACTGTAGATGATGAGGCGCTTGCCGTTTTGCATGGTAGCCACCGCGTTGGGTACATTGCCGGCCTTGATCACGAAATTCTTCTGCAGGCCCACGGCGTCCACGATCTCCGAGACGGCGTCTTCGGCCTCGTTACTGCTGGCAAATCCGTACACGTCGTCGGCGATTTCCTCGCCGTAGTAGCTGCAGCTGTTTTCCTTTTTGATGGGGAGCAGTTCCTGGCTCATAGCCGGCAGGACGAGCAGGCACATGCCGAGAAAGCACATACATAGTTTCATGCGTCGGGAGTTTGCCTAAAGATAGACCTTTATCCCCTGCCGATGCAAGCTCAGGGCCGGGCCAGGGCTTCCAAAATGCGGGCCCGCTCCAGGTGTGTGCGGCTGGAAAAGCTGCTCCGCTCTACAAAACGGGGATCTTCGCCTTCCTTTTTTTCAAATTCGTAAATGAGCACCGTGCAACTGTGCTCCGGCGTAAAGGGAAGGCGTCGGATGCCAACCGGCAATTTATTGAGTCCTTCACTCAGCCAGGTTTCCGCCTCTGCGCGGGTCGCCGTGCGGCCGCTGGCGGTGAAGGCCACCGGGGTGACCACAAATACAAAGACCCGAAAGCTGCCCGTATGGCCAAAGACCAGGGCCTTCAGGTAGCGTCCGAGGCTGAAGGATTCCAGCTCACCCACCTCCTGATCCCAGCGGTCGGGCGGCGGCAGCGGCGCGGCCGTGTTGGGGTCCATTTGCTCCATGAGCGTGACCATGGCGTAGCCCTTGGGCACCGCAAAATAGCTCTTCTCGATGTAGCCGCATTCGGCCATGGCGTTGGAAAGCAGATAATCTACCTCGCCCAGCTGGCGCGCCTCCTCCAGGTAAAGGCGCGGCAACACATAGGTGGCCGAGGGTTTGGGCGGCGGCAGGGGGAAAACCGGAATGCGAATACCGGGAAGACCATCCTCGAGCAAAGCTCCGTCCTTATCCTGTCCATTTGCGGTTTCGTTCAAAGGGGATGCCTCCGGCGGATGCCGGTTTGTTTCCCACTGTGTCATGATTTCGCCCAGGCGGCGATCGGGGTCCAAGGAGCTATCGTCCTTATTCACGGAGCGTTCGGCCAGTTGAAAGGCCTCCCCGCCGCTCATTTCCAGCAGCGCCATGAACCGGCCAAATGCCCGGTCAGCCTCCTGCTCTTCGGCTTCCTGCTCCGGAAGACCATTCAACTTGTGGTCCAACAGGACATGCGCCAGGTTGTGCAGGAAAAGCCCGAAATAAGTCGATTGCCGGTTGCGATCGTCCGGGCCGGCCGGCGGGCACAGCAGGTAGGGCCGGTCGCCGGAACGCACCGCAACCGGTTGGGGCACTTCGGCACCGAGCAGGACGACCTCCCCGGACAGTTCCTCAGGCATGGACTTCGTCAGCCAGTTGCGCGTCTTTGCATCCAGCGGATAGGTCTGTACAACGGCAGGCAGGGCCGCTCCGTACCATATGCATTTACCCTGAATAGCCAGGCGCTGCTGGGAAAGAACCGGGTAATGCATGCCGAGGAACAGAAATATACCCGCTGTAAGCAAGTAAAAGCGTTTCATACCGTGATTCGACTGATATTCATATCGTTTAAAGGTAGGAAATTTGACTCCACCGGTGCGCAGAACGGATCGGGCAAAAAAAATTCCCCGTCTGACAGCAATAGTCAGACGGGGAATGAATGCCTTAGGGGTGCCCCGAATCAGTTCAATGAGATCATATCGTGCATAATGTTCAGCGTCTCCTTGATATACACATCCTTGGAGACGGTTTTGATCCAGTCCTCGTTGCGGGCTTTTTTGGATTCGTCGGCACGGATCTTTTCCAGGTCGGTTTCCAGGTTGCGGATGCCCTGGTTGATCACGTCATCAAACATATCCTCGAACTGTTCGGCTTCTCTCCGGTTCTCTGCTTCCATTTCCCGGAACGCGTTGATTTCCAGCGGATATTGAGACTGCTCCTGCTGCTCGTGTACGCGATCAGCATTCTCGAGGATCTTCTGAAACATGGGATCCCCGGCAATGCGGGCCTCGCTTCGGGCCCGGAGCTCCTCGAGGTTTTGCACCTTCATCACATTCTGTTCGTAGGATACCGGAGTGATCTCCGTCCAGGGCATGGCGTACTCCTGTTCTTTTTCGCCCACCTCTACAAAGTGGTACTGATCGGGCAGTACGATATCGGGAACCACGCCCCGAAGCTGCGTAGAGCCGCCGTTGACGCGGTAGAATTTCTGGGTGGTCAGCTTGATCTCGCCCAGGGGCTTGAGGTCGGAGTGGCCGCGCACTCCCTGATCGAGGTCGAAAAAGCGCTGTACGGTACCCTTGCCGTAGGTGCTCTTACTACCCACGATAACGGCCCGGCCGTAATCCTGCATGGCGGCTGCCATGATCTCACTGGCCGAGGCGCTGAATCCGTTCACCATGATAATGAGCGGACCGTCGTACTGTACGCGGGGATCCTTATCCTCGAGGATGTCCGGCGAACGCCGGCGGGATTTGACCTGTACGACCGGTCCCTTCTCGATGAAGTAACCGGCCATCTTCACCACGTCGCGCAGCGAGCCGCCGCCGTTGAAGCGCAGGTCCAGAATGATGCCGTCCACGCCTTCTTCCTGTAATTTTTCGATCTCCCTTTTGACATCCTTGGCAGAAAACCGGCCGTCGGCATTTTCAAAATCGGCGTAAAAGCTGGGCAGGGAAATGAACCCGACGCGCTCCCCTTCTTCAGGGCCGTCCAGAATGAGCGAGCGCGCAAAGCTCTCTTCAATGATGACGACATCGCGCACAATGGTAATGTCCTGGATGGTGCCGTCAATCTTTTTGACAGTCAGGGTCACCTCCGTACCCTTGGGCCCGCGAATGTACTGTACGGCATCCTTGACCAGCATGCCGGTGAGCTCGGTTACTTCGCCGTCTTCCTGGGTGACGCGCAAAATGCGGTCGTTCTCCTCCAGTTCCTTCTGCTTCCAGGCCGGCCCACCCACGATGATGCGCACCACCTTGATGTCGTCGCCATCGTTTTGCAGTGTGGCACCGATGCCTTCCAGGCGGCCGGAAAAACGGATGTTGAAATCCTCCTTGTCGATGGGCTCCAGGTAATCGGAATGAGGATCGTAGAGGTTGGTCAGGGTATTGATGTAGTAGGTCCGGCGATGGATGCGGTTGATCTTGAGTACCCGGTCGTAATACTCCTCCAATTGCTCGAGCTCATCCTGGCGGGCTTCCTCCTCCAGGGCTTCCAGGCTCTTTTTCTCTTTTTCTTCACCGGCCTCCTCCTGTTCATTCAACTTGTCCACCAAGCGGTTGAGGACGCGCAGCTTCAGGTATTTGCGCCACAGTTCGCGCAGTTCTTCGTCACTTTTGGCAAATCCGCGCTTCTCGCCATCCATCTCTATGCGTTCCGCCTGTGCGAAATCAAAGGGCTCGGAGAGAATATCCCGGTAAAACCCCTGGGTTTTTTCCAGAGCGGCCAGGTAGCGGTCCAGCGACAGATCGAAGAAGTCGAACTTGCCGGCCAGGGCTTCATCATCCAGCAGCTTCTCATAGGGCTCGAATTGCTCCAGGTCTTCCGCCGTAAAGAATCGCCGGTCGGGGTCCAGCCGCTTGAGATACAGATCGTAAAACTCCCGGGAGAATTGATCGTCCAGCGACTTGGGCTCAAAATGCAGGTTGTCCAGATAGGTGAGCACGGTCCGCATCAGTACGGCTTCCTTTTCGTCTTCGGCCGCCGGATCGAATTTGGGATAGACCGACACCAGAAAGAAACCGATGAGGAGAATGGAGAAAAACAAGCTTCCGCGAATATTGAACTTCATAGGTGAATTTCCTTTTGGAAAGAAATGCTTCGGACTGGGGAGCGCTTTGTTGCGTCCTATAAAAGTAACGGAATTCGGACAAAAAGTTTGGAGCCCCTGTCTCAGGGGCCCGCGTTTTAACGATGCCCTAACAAAAAGGTGCCACATCTCCGCAAAAAAGCCCGGTGCAGCGATCGGCTGCACCGGGCTTCGGAGAATGGATCGATTTTCCGGTTCTAAAGCATCGGAGCGATCACCAGGGCCACTACCGACATCAGTTTGAGCAGGATGTTGAGCGAGGGGCCGGAGGTATCCTTGAAGGGATCGCCCACCGTATCGCCAACCACGCCCGCTTTGTGGGGGTCGGAGCCCTTGCAGTAGGTCTCCCCTGCGCTGTCCACCCCGGCACCGAACAGTTTCTTGGCCTTGTCCCAGCCCCCCCCGCCATTCGCCGGCAAAAAGGCCATCAGCACGCCACTCACCGTCACACCGGCCAGCAGTCCACCCAGCATTTCGGGGCCGCCCGCAAAACCGATCAGTACGGGGCTCAGCACGGCCAGCACACCGGGAGCGATCATCTGGCGGATGGAAGCTGCTGTGGATATTTCCACGCATTTGCTGTACTCGGCTTTGCCGTCGGCTGCCTCAAAGGTCTTGCGATCCGCTTCGCTCCAATCTTCTATTTCTTTGCCCTCGTTCTTGCGCATGGCATCCAGTGCGGCAGTCAGTTCGGGTATGGTCCGAAACTGGCGGCGCACTTCCTGGATCATATCCATCGCGGCACGGCCTACAGCCCCCATAGCCAGGGAAGAAAAGAGAAACGGCAGCATGCCGCCCAAAAGCAGGCCGGACATTACCAGCGGTTGGGCGATGTTGATGGAGGTGATGCTGGCCGAGGTCATATAGGCCGCAAACAGGGCCAGCGCGGTAAGCGCCGCAGAACCGATGGCAAAACCCTTGCCAATGGCTGCCGTGGTGTTGCCTACGGCGTCCAGCTTGTCGGTGCGACCGCGAACCTCCTTGGGCAGCTCGGCCATTTCGGCTATACCGCCGGCATTATCCGATATGGGCCCGTAAGCATCTACCGCCAGTTGAATGCCGGTGTTGGACAACATGCCCACAGCCGCAATGGCGATGCCGTACAGACCGGCGAAGTGATACGCCCCGATGATAGCGGCAGCCAGCACCAGGATGGGCAAAGCGGTGGACTGCATCCCCACGCCCAGGCCGGCTATGATATTGGTGGCCGAGCCGGTAAGGCTCTGCTCGGTGATCTTTTTGACGGGGCGCGTACCGGTACCGGTGTAGAACTCCGTGATGTAGCCGATAGCCAGGCCGGCCGCCAGCCCGAACAGCACGGCAAAGAAAACGCCGTTCTCGGTGATCGATTTGCCGCCGGCTACCCAACTGTCGGGCAGCATGTAGCGCACGATGAAGAAGGTAGCGACCAGCATGATGACAGAGGAAATGAGCTCGCCGGCATTCAACGCTTTCTGAGGGTTGCCGACCTCGCGCACCCGAAAGAAGAAAGTGCCCAGCATAGAAGCGAGGAAGCATAAGCAGGACAGTACACGCGGGAGCAGACAGACATGGAGCACACTAA
>JAJDFU010000566.1 GCA_020528935.1 Saprospiraceae bacterium
GTACCGGGCTGTGCGCCGGGGTGCCGGCAAGCACCGCCGCCTGCTCATCGACCGCCGCAACGAGGCCATGGCCAGGCGCCTGGCCGAACTGACTGCCGGCCGGCGCGTATTCGCCGCCGTGGGCGCCGGCCACCTGCCCGGCCACCGGGGCATGCTGCGCCTGCTCAAGCAGCGGGGGTTCCGCGTGCGGGCGGTGGTGCTGGGGTAGGGGAGCGGAAGAGAAGCGGAAATCACTGCCGGGTGAGTAAGTCGGGGAGGGCCGAGCGGCTCATGGGCGCTATCCGGCCGGGCCCTTCACAAAGTACATCCCCAGTTTTCCCTTGCCTTTGACCTCGATCTCGCCCCGGTATTCGCAGCGGAACGCATCCTTCACCAGCTCGTAGGTCGCCTCGCTGATATTTACCTTGCCGACCGCTCCGCTGCTTTCCATTCTCGATGCCGTGTTCACCGTGTCGCCCCAGATGTCGTACTGGAATTTTTTCACACCCACGATGCCGGCTACCACCGGACCGGTATGAATGCCCACCCGCATTTCGAATGCAGGTCTGTTGGATGCTTCGTTCTCGGCTTTGCGGGCCCGGATGAAGGCTTGCATCTCGAGCGCAGCCAGGACGGTGTTCTTCACCGAGTCGTCCGTAGGCACGGGGAGCCCGCCTGCCGCCATATAGGCATCGCCTATGGTCTTTATTTTTTCTATGCCGTATTTTTCAATGATCCCGTCAAAGGCTTCGAAGCAGTGGTTGATCTCCTGCACCAACTCGGCCGCGCTGAGTTTGGCGCTTTGCTCGGTAAAGCCTTTGAAGTCGGTGAACAGGATGCTCACCATCTCGAAATCCCGGGCCTCGGCCCGGCCCTTTTCCTTGAGTTCTTCGGCGATTTCTGCCGGCAGGATATTGAGCAGCAGGTTTTCCGAGCGGTCCTTTTCCTTCTCGATGATAGTCTTGGCTTTGCGCACATAGCGCCAGCGGCTGTAAAGCCCTCCGGCCAGAAGAAACAGGAACATCGAGGAGCCGATGAAGACATTGCGGGTTTGGTTCTTCCTGCGCACTTCCTGCTGATGCGCTTCCTCCACCCGGCGGGCTTCTTCGGCCTGGGCTATGCTGTCTTGCAGCATTATTTTCTCGAACTCCATTTGCTGGAGCTTTTCGGCGGTTTCATTGGCTTTGAGGCTGTCTTCCAGCACGCGCATTTTCTCCAGGTACTCCAGGGCCTGGCTGCCTCTGCCCAGGGCCTTGTAGGCGTTGTACAGGCATTTACAGGCATTCTTCTGGTGCTCCAGAACGCCGATCTCTTCGGCCAGTACCAGGCCGTCTTGGCAATACCTACGCGCGCGATCGGGTTTGCCCTGATCGTTGTAGATCGTACCCATATTGGTCAGATCACCGGCTATGCCTCCCTTGTTACCGAGTTCTTTATAGATGGCCAGGGACTGCTGGGCGTATTCCAGGGCCCGGGTGCGATCGCCCAATCGGAAGTAAATGGCACCGTTATTGCTCCGTATATTGGCAATGCCGTTTTTGTTCCCGAGTTCTTCATAGAGGTTCAGTGCTTTCTGGTTGTATTCCAGCGCGAGCGGGTAATTCTTTTGGGTCATGTATATATTGCCGAGATTGCTCAGGCGGCCTGCGATCGCTGCCTTGTCGCCCAGTTCTTCATAGATGGCCAGCGATTTTTGGGCATATTCCAGGGCCAAAGGATAGTTTTCCTGTTCCCAGTAGATGTGGCCCAGATTGTTCAGCGTGCCTGCTATGCCTTCTTTGTCGCCCAGCACTTCGTAGATGCTCAGCGCTTGTTGGGCGTATGCCAATGCCCTGGGGCGGTTGCCCTGGTACAGATAAACGTTCCCAATATTCTTCAGGCTGTTGGCCACCCCCGATCGATCCCCAATGGATTCAAAACTCGCTTGCGACCGGGTGAAGTATTCTTTTGCCGAAGGAAAGTCGCCCATCATGGCATTGGCAATGCCCTGCAACCGGTACCCCTCCGCTGCAGCCTTTGGGTAGTCGTACTCCTTCGCATAGCGGTGCAGCTCTTCGGCCAGCACCAGGGTGGTGTCCGGCCTGGAATACAGAAAACCGCGCTGAATGAAATCCTTGTAGGCGGCAACCCGTATCGAGTCGGGCCGGCCGGAATCCTGCCAAAGGGTGTAGAGGGAGTCGAGATTTTGGGCAAACAAAAAACCGACCGACAGGGAGCAAATCAGGGTTGTGAATAATCTCAGCATGTTTCGTAAAGCGGGGCCCGGCTAGTGGGGGTACAAAGTGGTTCTCATCCCTTGGGAAGCGTGGCATGGTTACTGCCTTTCCCCAAAAGCCGGGCGGTAAAACCCTTAAAGCTACAAAATCCGGTCGATTGGGCTAATCCCCAAAGATCCGGCAGCCGGTTTTTACTTGAAGCGGAAGGCGCTGCCCAACCGGTACGGCCACCGTTTTTTCCGGATCCCTGCACGATCCCGGTCAACCCGGAAAGGGAGGGGCTTTGTCAGTGGCCGGCCCATTCGATCAGCTGTATAGCTATCTTCTTGGCTGACAAATGTCATTGATTACCTTTAAATGGCAAGAGGATGAATAGGAGCACGAAAAAGACCACCACCAAATTCCACAGAGCGGAAGCAGCCCGATAGCCAATGAGTATTCCGGGCATTGTTCATGTTCATTAAGTTAACGTGAGGTTGGAGTTGAAGCTAGTCGCTAAATTGATGAATGTCAAAACCTCAGGTTGTAGAAGCTAGATTGTAGAATGCTAGTAAGACATGCTGACGTCCCTATACCCTCTACCTGCTACCCTCTACCGGGAGGTTGGGCCCTGGCTACCATCACCTTACGAAATCTGCCATGCCCAACCTCACGTTAAGTTAAAAACCCGGCAGATCCATCCTTTTGCAGGAGTCGGCAGGTTGTACTGTTTGAAAGATAAAATGTCCTTTTTCGATTGGCATTTTATCCTTGAAACCCTGGCATACCGCTATTAAAAAGTTTTGAGCGCACCCCAACTTTTTTGACAGCGATATAGACGGATACGCGCCTTCCGGCTTTATATCAACGATCAACCCCCAAACCCCAGGCCTGTGCAAACACTCCATTCTCATTCCTGCATGCGGCGGCGCTTTGCCGCTCGTAGTCGATTCTGGATCTGGCCGGTCCTGGCCTTGCTGCCCGCCTTCGCGGCCCTGCCCGCCCGGGCCCAGGCGCAGGAGGGATTCTTCCCCCGCCTGGCCGGTTCCGCCCTGAGCCTGACCCATTTG
>JAJDFU010000498.1 GCA_020528935.1 Saprospiraceae bacterium
GAGGTCAAAAAAGAACGGGTAAGTTCCATTTTCCAGAGCCGGGTACATGCCAAGGTGAAAGACTCAAAGATCAACTAACTGGACAGTCCCGGCCGGGATGATTTCGTGGGCGAGGTCTTTTCGGCCCTCAAGGTAGCGGATCTGGGGGTGGTCGTGCTCAACGCCAAGAACGGCGTGGAAGTGGGCACGGAACTCATCTGGGAATACATCGAGCGATTCGAGACGCCCGCATTGCTGGCCATCAATCACCTCGACCACGAGAAGGCCCAATACGAACAGACCCTGGAGCAGGCCAAAGAGCGATTCGGCAATAAGGTTATCCCCATTCAGTACACCACCAAGACCGGCGAGGGCTTCCACGCCATCATCGACGCCCTGCGCATGGTGATGTACGTCTTTCCCGAGGAGGGCGGCAAGCCGGAAAAAGAAGCCATTCCGGATTCGGAGATCCAGCGGGCCCAGGAAATGCACAATGCCCTGGTAGAGGCCGCTGCCGAAAACGACGAGACCCTCATGGAGCGCTTCTTTGAGGAAGGCTCGCTCACCGAGGAGGAGCTGACCGAAGGCCTGCGCATCGCCATTGCGCATCAGCAGATCTTCCCGGTCTTTTGCTGCAGCGCCGCCAACAACATGGGCTCGGGGCGCATCATGGGCTTCATCAACGACATCTGCCCCTCTCCGGCCGAACGGCCTGCTGCCAAGCTGGAAGGTGGCGGCGAACTGCCCTGCACGACCAGCGACGACACCAGTCTCTTCATCTTCAAGACCATCTCCGAGCCGCGGGTGGGCAATGTGTCCTATTTCAAGGTGTACAGCGGCATGGTGAAGCAGGGCGACGAACTGCAGAACGCCCAGACCCAGGCGCCCGAGCGCATGGGGCAGCTTTTCATTGCCAACGGCAAGGACCGAAGTCCGATCGACGAATTGCGCGCAGGCGATATCGGCGTGACGGTCAAGCTCAAAAACTCCCATACCAACAACACGCTCAATACGAAAGGGGTGGAGCGCCGCATTGAGCCCATCCACTTTCCCGAACCCCGCATACGGGTAGCCGTGGATCCGCCCGGCAAGAACGACATGGAGAAGCTCATGAAGGCCCTGCATGTGATCGAAGAGGAGGACCCCACCCTGCAGGTAGAACAGTCTCAAACCCTCAAGCAGACGATCCTGCACGGCCAGGGCGAGTTGCACCTGGATATGATCAAACACCGCATCGAGCAGGTGAACGGCGTATCGATGAATTTCATCCCGCCGCGCATTCCCTACCGCGAGACTATTACCAGGGCCGTCGATACCGACTACCGCCACAAGAAGCAGACCGGCGGCGCCGGGCAGTTTGCCGAGGTGCACATGCGCCTGGAGCCCTACCACGAAGGCATGCCCGAACCCGACGGACTCACGGTGCGCAATGTGGACATCGAGGAACTGCCGTGGGGCGGCAAGCTGGCGTTTTACTGGTGCATTGTGGGCGGCTCTATCGACAACAAGTTTTCCAGTGCCATCAAGAAGGGGATCCTCCAAAAGATGGAGGAAGGCCCCCTCACCGGTTCCAACTGCCAGGACATTCGCGTGAGCGTATTCGACGGCAAGATGCACTCGGTGGATTCCAGCGATATGGCCTTCATGATCGCGGCCAGCATGGCCTTCCGCAACGGCTTTCGCGAGGCGGCCCCCCAACTGCTGGAACCCATCTACCAGGTGGACATCCTCTGCTCCGAGGACGTGATGGGCGACGTGATGAGCGACCTGCAATCGCGCCGGGCCATTATCCAGGGCATGGATCGCAAGGGGCACTACCAGCTCATCCAGGCGAACGTACCGCTGGCCGAGATGTACAAGTACTCCTCGGCGCTGCGTTCCCTCACTCAGGGCCGGGCCAAGTTCAGCCGCACTTTTGCGGAATTCCAGCCCGTGCCGCACGAGCTGCAGAAAAAACTGATGGACGAGCACCAGGCCGAGCTGGCGGAGGCCTGACGGGTTGCCCCGGCTAGCTTGGCTTCTAGCATGACATTCAGACCGCATTCCGAAAGCTTTGCGCCGAAGTAAACTCGCCAACCCTTTCGGAATGCGTATAACCGAACTTCGTAGTACACCAAGCTAAACTCCCTCTTTCATGGACCCCCTCCTGGCCAGCAAGATCCAGCACAAGGAACACCGCGAGTGGCTGGAGAAGCTCAACTTCTACCAGGACGAGATCCGCATCTTTCAGAACGAGCTTCTGCTCGTGCTGCACAAGCATGCGGACAATCTCTCCCTGCTGGAACACGTCAACGAATACCGCGAGATCTTCCAGCGCAAGCTGGACCTTCTGGACCGCTTCCGCCACCGCATTGTGCGGCACGAAGCCCAGCTGGTGCCCAGGGTGGGCAGCGGCGAGAACGACTTCGTCGGGCACAACGAACTCCGGCAGGAGCTGGCCGAATTCGAGCAGCAGTTCGACGAGCTCAAGCAGAACTTCCGCCGCTTTGTGGCCCATAATGACTGAGGCTGCACTCCAAAATACGCATCCGGCGATCCAAGTCCTCGGATGCGTACGATATCACCGGCCATACTACGGCAAGATATCCCGGATCACTTCCCGCGGCCGCAGGCGGGCCAGGTCCAGGGTGAAGGTGACGCGATCCCAGTAGTTGCCGCGTTCGTTCAGGATGGGGCGCACATTGGCGGAATTGACCAATGGGAAATGAACAGCGAAAAGCCCATTTGCCGCATCCAGCAGGAGCCCACCGCTCCAGATAAGCTGATCGGCGAAGTCATTTCCCTGGGCCAGCAGCACGCTGGTATCGTCGTAATAGCCGATATCGAAATAGGGTTTAATGCCATTCAACAAGCCCCACCCCCGGGGCCAGGGCAGATCGGCCTGCAGGTTAAAAGCGAGGATAAAGCTATTGCTTCGCCCCTCGCGCCGGCCGGCCGGCAGGGGCAGCCTGAGGCCGCCGTCCATGCGGGCGACCTGCTGGCTCCACAGACCGCGCTCGTCGGTGCGGCCCAGCCAGAGGTGGTCGAAGCGATAGTCGGTGGGGCCGCGCTGGGCCAGGTTGAAGGCGCCGAGGGAGATGGCATCGACCTTGCGCTGCGCATTGTCCAGGAAAAAGCCGCCAAACCAACGCACCCGCAGGTAGCGGTCGCGCAGATACATCCAGCCTTGCCGCCACTCCAGGCTCAGCTTGGTGTAGCGTTTTCGCCCTTCCAGTTCGTAGGTCTGATGCTCCAGCGCCGCCCGAAAATCAAAGGGATACAGGACGTGCTCGTTTTTCCCTTCGTAGGCCAGCTCGTAAATCTGATCGGCATTCCAGGTCAGACCGCTATATTCTTCTTCGCCAGAAAACAGGGGCTCCTGTTTCCACAACAGGATGGCCCGGGCTTCCAGGGCATGCGAAAAGGGCCGGTTGTTGGCCCGGCCCAGGTCCAGACGCAGCTTCGGCACCAGCCGGCCGTATTTGAGGCGATAGCCGAGGGCCCCGTTGTCGTCGTAGTGAAAGAGGCGCCCCTGGGTGCTGATCTCGATCTGCCGGATGGCATTCGCCCGTGGAAGCATGCGCCAGGCCACTTCTCCCATGCCCGCCAGGCTGCGGCTGCCAATGGCGTAGAGTGGCACCAGGGCAAACTGGAAACGGGAGGGCGGAAAGAAGGAGCTGTACACTGCCGCGCCCAGCATGGTCTTGTCGTAGTTGTTCCAGCCCAGGGCAGGGGTGAGAAAAAGCCGGGTGCGCCGGTCGTTTTCCAGCCTGGGCAAGATGGATAGTTGCAGCGGTTCCAGGCGCGGGAACAGGCCCCGGGCCCGCACCTGATCGTTCTTCCGGTTCACCTCCGGACTGAGGCGATGGGGGTCCAGTTGAAAACGGTCGAAGGAATCGGGCGGCAAGGGAAGATCGTGGGTCGTACGATCGCTGAAGCCCGGCAGCACCGCGGAGTAGATGATGCGATCTCCCTGCCAGCCGCTGAGCAGTACGGGACCGGCGATCCGGCCGCGGTTGCGCAGGTACAGCCGGGTGCCTTTGCCCTGGGGTTTAGCCTTTTGCAGGGCGTAGTCCATTTTCCGGTCCGAGTTCAGGATATGATCGAACAGCCAATCCAGGTCCAGATCCGTCTCCTTCTCCAGTACGGCCTGCAGGTCGGCCGGTCCGGGGTGGCGGAACTGCCAGCGGCGGTAGTAGGCCTGCATGGCCGCGTCGAACGCATCCCGTCCCAACGCCGCTTCCAGGTAGGCGAAGGCCTTGCCCGGGCGATCGTAGGCATTGAGGTAGTAATTGACCAGGCTGAGGTCCTGGGAAGGCAGGCCGGTCGACTGGTCCAGCCCTTGCCGGGCCTGGTAGAGGTAGCCCAGCTCGCCCAGGTCCAGGCCGGGGGCGCCGCCCAGCACCTTAGGCAGGTCCAGCGCCGAAGTGCTGTAGAGGCTGTCCATATACCGCTGCTCGTAGTAGGTGTTGATGCCCTCGTCCATCCAGGGGTGGTCGCGCTCATTGGTGGCCAGGATGCCGTAAAACCAGTTGTGCCCTACCTCGTGCTCGATCACCTCATCCAGGCTGCGGGCATCGCCCGAAAGACCGATCACGGTGATCATGGGATACTCCATGCCTGCCCCGGCGCTGAGGGCGCTTTGTACGGCCGTAGCCTGCGGCCAGGGGTATTCGCCTACGGTACGGCTCAGGTATTGTACCGAGCGGTTGACGTATTCGATGGCGCCCTCCCACAGGGCTTCCTCGGTGCGGGTGAAGAAGACGCTCGTCTGCACGGAGCGCCCGGAGGGCAGGCGTACGGAATCCTGCACCAGCTTGAAGCGCTTGTCGGCAAACCAGGCGAAGTCGTGCACGCGTTCCGCCCGGAAAGTGACCGTCTTCAGCGAATCGCTGGAGGGCGGTGCGGGTTCGTACACGTAGTCGTCGGCCAGGGGGCCGTCCCGCTTTGCAAAGTAGCGCCAGGTCTCGCGGGCCTTTTCGCGCAGGAAGGCCCGCTCGGCCTGCTCCTGCAGTTCGCCGGTGGCGGCTACCAGGTAATTGGCGGGCAGGGTGATGCGCACCTCAAAAGAGCCGAACCCGGAATAGAACTCTCCGGCATCCAGGTAGGGCATGATGTGCCAGCCATCGGCATCGAATACCGCCGGCTTGGGGTACCACTGAGTGAGCTGGTAGGATTCGCCTATGTGCCCCAGGCGCGAAAAGGAGGCCGGGAGCTGAAGGGTAAAGGGCGTGCGCAGGGTGCAGGATGCGCCGGGAGGCAGGGGCTGCGGCAGCCTTACCCAGGCGATGTCCGGATGTTCAGGGTGGTATCCCCACTCCCCCGGCTTTCCGTCCACACTAAAGGCCAAGTCCGAATAGCCGCCCCGCTCGGCCGCTGGGGCGAAGTGGAAGCGAGTGCTGCCTTCGAGGGCCAGCTTCTGCCGGTCAAAGGCCGTGCCGCGCCGGCTGTAGGCATTGGCCCAGAGGTGCATCCACAGGGTGTCCAGGGCATGGGGCGAGCGGTTGTGGTAGTCGAGTTCCAGCTTGCCGTGCAGCTGATGCAGCTCGTCGTCCAGGCGGACTTCGATGCGGGAGTCTACCCGCTGTTGGAAATACTGGGCTTGAACGGGAGTGCTCAGTGCCAGAAGGAGTAAGAGGCGAAGCAGGTTCACGGTCCGGATTTTGGCGCAAGATCCGGCTTTTTTGGGTATGGTTTTTGGAGGCCTCCAGTAAAGAACCGGACTTCGGACTGGGCCGCAAGCTCAGTTGGCTTGCAATGATTTTGAGTTATCCGGTTGCTGTAAACAAAAACTTCAGCTGTTCTGTCTAATAAGTGAATATATATCCCGGTTGAAGCGGGAGTGCCACAAGGCCACTCCAGATCTGTCTATGCTACGCCCAAACTGCCTGACAGGCTTAACCGGATTACTATGTCTGAGAAAAAGCACTTCAAAACGCGTGCGGAGTTTGCCGATGAGCTCGGCATCAGCCGCCGTACCCTGTACAACCTGATCAAGGAAGCCGGGCTGGACCTGCCCCGGGGACTGCTTTCTCCCGAGGCGCAAAGTCAGATCTGGGCCTACATCAATGGAAAAGACGAGGACGACTCGTCCGAAGAGGATGAAGAAGGGGAAGGGGAATAAGCTGGTGAAAAAGACCGGCGATCAGCGACTGCGCATTTATTCGCCAGTTTTTCGCGCAAAGTCGTGGCTCCGTATTTCCGTTTGAAGCTCCCGCTTACCAATAGCTCTTCAACCTGTGGGGGTTGCCCCTGATGCGAATTCCGATCTTCCGGCCGGAAAGGCAGTCACAGGCCGTACAGGAGATGCCCCCGGGGGCAGGCTCAATCTCGCCACCCGAACTGACGATGTTCGAGAGCTGGAGTCCTTGTTGCAGGAGATAAGCCCACACATTATTCACGGGTTTCCGTGAATAATCCGGGCGAATTGATTTATCCTGAAAACCGTGAATACCGCTTCAAGTATGAAATAACTTCCAGGTCATTTCATACTTGAAATGGTATTATTCTTAAAATCATACAAGAGTTGGTTGGGATCTCACCTTTTGGACCGGTCACGCCTGACCTTTTCCCGGTAGTTCTTCTTTAAAGCCAGAACGAATGCCTCTTTGTCGGTTTTCATTTGCTCGAGCTCTTCTCCACTTCGCATGGGTTTATGGAGATCCCTAAGGTTTTCTTCACTCCAAATGGCCAACTCCACAATGATGGGGGCCAGGGCCAATCCGCGCTCGGTCAGCTGATAGAGATTGACTTTTTTATTGTTCGGAAGCTTCGATTTGGTAATGATCCCTAATGCTTCCAGCAACTTCAGTTTGGATGAAAGAATGTTGGTGGCAATAGCCTCCTCGCTTTCCGTGAAGTCTTTAAAGGTCTGCTTTCCATCCAGCAGCATCTGTTTCACGATGACCAACATCCATTTATCCCCCAAGATGTCCAGGGCTGAGGTTATCGGGCAATCACAGCGAAATCCAAGCTCCATGTTAGCCAAAGGTTAAATATCGCTTGCAGAACGCAAGTTTTATTTTTTTTTGCTTGCGCAACGAAAGTAATTAATTCTCAATGAGGAGACAAATCGGGGATCCGTGTAGCCCTCACCGTTCTGCTCGCAGGCCGGACCGGCGTACAAACCGATTGAACGTTCAAAATCAACCTTTTCAACCATGAGTAAGAAAGAAAAAGCAAAAGCTTTTGTACAAGCGGCCCTTTCGCAGGATGCGGATAAGGCCAGGGCATTGGTCCACCCGGATTACATTCAGCACAATCCGTTCATTCCAACCGGGCTGGAGTCGTTTATTGGCCTGTTTCCGGTACTGAAGGAACATGGCACTTCGGCCCAGCCAGTGCGAATGATCGAAGACGGAGATTATGTCGTGATCCATCACCTGTGGAAGGGAGCAGCCCCCTTTGGTGCGGATGAGATGGTGTCCTTTGACGTGCTGCGTTTTGACGAAAGCGGCAAAATAGCCGAACACTGGGACGCTATGATGCCCAATATGTCGCCGAACCCGTCTGGTAGAACCCTGCTTGACGGCGAGACCGAGATCGGGGACCTGAGCGAGACCGAAGCCAATAAAGCCCGGGTGGCAAAACTGTATGAGACCCTTACCGGGGGTAGCTGGGAGGAAGCCGGAGCAGCCCTTGAGGCGAATTTCCAGCCGGAGTACAAGCAGCACAATCCCCGGGCCGCAGATGGTTTACAAGGCTTCCTGGCGGCCATGCCTGCCGAACAGTGGGTGTTTACCAAGCAACATAAGGTGATCGGGGAAGGCAACTTCGTCCTCTCGATCGCCGAAGGCACGCACAAGGGCGTTCACTCGGTATTCTACGATCTGCTGCGGTTTGAAGGCGGTAAGGTCGCCGAACACTGGGATGTGATCCAGGCCATTCCCACGGAGGGGCTGGCAAATGAAAATACCATGTTTGGGTTCTGAATCAGCCTTTTCAGGGAGAGGAAGGTAAGTGCCTTCCCGGCACTTTCTTTCTGTTCCCCAAACTGACGCATCAATCGAACCCTGCGCTCACGCGGTATCCCTTCCCGTTCAGTGCATCCGAGATACGCTTAATGTGAGCCGGGCCGACCTCACAGCACCCTCCAACGAGGGTGGCTCCCTGCTCGACCCATTTCATGGCGATATCGCGATAGGTATCCTCATCCAGGTCGAGCCGGGCCGACAGGCGGTTGGCCAAACCACCCGGCCGGAGGGGATCTACCGTAGTAAACCCGTTTGCATAGCCTCCGTAGGGGATGCTTGGGTTGCCCACGGCGTTCAGCGCCTCCGTGATCGCTTCGGGAGAGGAGCAATTGAACAGGAAGCCGCTCAGCGCATAGTCGGAAAGGAGGCTGACTGCCTCTTCGATGGGCTCGCCCGCCCGCAGTTGACCGGCCTGGTTTTCGGATACCGTAAAGCTCAGCAATACGGGCTTGCCGGCGGGTAAGGCCGCTTCGACCGCGGCTTTGGCCTCCCTGATGTTAGAGATCGTTTCGATCAGAAACAGGTCGGCCCTGGAGGCATGCAGTTCGACGATCTTTTCGTATTCGCTTTTGAGCTCGGGGAGGGACCGGCTGTCTGTGGTATAACTGCCGATCAGGGGAGGCAGGCAGGCGGCGATCCGGACACCGGATGCCCCGGAAGCGAGTTCGTCCCGGGCAGAAGCCGCGATCTCGTAGGCCTGCCGTTGCAATTTTTCAAACCATTCCACCTTGCCATCTCGCCGGAGGCGCGATGGGGTACAGCTGTAGCTGTTGATCGTGATCACCCTGGCCCCGGCCTGAATGAAATCCCGGTGCACCTCCCGGACCAGCCCGGGCTGATCCAGGATCATCTGCGCCGACCACATGGGGCTGTCCGGCTGTCCGGCCCTTTTGTACACTTCCTGACCTACTCCTCCATCCAGCAGGATGATCTTTCTCATCGGGTTTCATTTTTGCTGCACCTGAAGCGGGCTGGACCTTCCCCGGCCCGTCCGAGCCCGGCACACTCCCGGGTATGTCGGGTAAAGACACTAAAAAAATAACCCCGGCTACCGGCGCAGGTTCAATTTGGCTGTACCGGTCAGGCC
>JAJDFU010000061.1 GCA_020528935.1 Saprospiraceae bacterium
GACCGCGCCGGAAGATCCGGGAGAAGCTGGAAGCCATGGGCATCCGGGTCATGGGGGAACCGCTCCTCCACCCCGTCTTTGGGGCGGCCCAGGGGCTGAAGGCCCATACCGGCGGTCCGGTAGCCTTCTTTGGGCGCGAGGGCACCCGGGAGGATCTGAAGGAGCTGCCTGCGCTGGAAACCGGTGCGGAAAAAGGCGCTCGGGCGGTTGTCGTGGGCGACCTGGGGCCCGGCTGGGATTTCCACACCCTCAACCGCGCGTTTCGCCTGCTGATGGAAGATCCGCAGCTCCCCTTACTGGCCCTGGGCATGACCCGCTACTGGCAGGCACCCGAGGGGCTCATGCTGGATGTGGCGCCCTTCGTCAAAGCCCTGGAGCACGCCGCGGGCCGCGAAGCGCTGGTACTGGGCAAGCCCTCGGCGGCCTTCTTTTCCGAGGCCCTGTCGATCCTCGGCGTACAGGCCGGGGAAGCCCTCATGCTCGGCGACGATATCATCACCGATGTGGGCGGCGCCCAGGATGCCGGCCTGCGGGGCGGCCTGGTGCAGACCGGCAAATACCGCCCCGCCGACCTGGACGGCCCCGTGCAGCCCGATGTGGTCCTGCCGGCTTTGGCGGAACTGCCGGAGCGATGGCGGCAGTGGTCCACACAGGCATAAACGCCTCCGGAACCGAACCAAGGCGCAGGTCTGCCCGCCGACATCCGGAGCGTTTGGGTCACCCTTCCCATAGCCGGAAGGTTCGGGGAAGCGTTTGGAAAAGAAAACAGCGGGTGATGCTAGTCCTCTTTTTGCTTGCGCTGGTGCTCAGCGGGCCGCCGAACACCACCCTGGAAGAATTGCCTTCCTTTGCCCTGGTGGAGCTCTACACCTCTCAGGGCTGCTCCAGCTGCCCCCCGGCCGATCGGGTGCTCGAAACCCTGACCAAAGAAGCCCGGGCACAGGATCTGCCAATCTACACCCTGTCCTTTCACGTGGACTACTGGAACCGCCTGGGCTGGACCGATCCGTATAGCCAGGCGGCCTTCAGCCGGCGCCAGCGCACCTATGCGGACAAACTCTCGGAGCGGGTGTATACGCCTCAGATGATCGTCAACGGAAAGCAGGTCTTTGTGGGCTCCCGCTCGGAGCAGGCCGCCCGGGCTGTGGAGACAGCCCTGGGGCAAGCGGCCGAAACCCGGATATCCCTGACCGCAGCAGCAAAACAAGGCGACCGCCAGACCATCACCGCCCGCCTGAGCGGCCGAACGCAGGGGGTCAGCTTGTACTATGCCCTCGTGGAAGCCAGGGCGGAAAATGCGGTGCCGCGAGGTGAAAATGCCGGCCGTTCGCTGGCGCACGTGCAGGTGGTTCGGCATCTCGGTATCGCTCCGCTGGATGATGATCGGGCGCGGTTTACTGCAGACTGGTCCCTGCTGGACCGGCCGGCGGAAGGCCAGCTGGTCGTTTTTGCGCAGGATGAGACTAGCTGGGCGGTGACGGGGGCTGTGCGGTGGGAAAGGCAATGATCCCTCCATACGCCTTATTACCGAAGGGATGGATAAGCTTCTGAATGGACAAGCAAGTGAAAAGCCCCCACGCTAATCCGATCGAAGCATACGCAGCTTCTCTTACCTGTCAGGTCAGCATGACCAGGTCACTCGACTCAAGCTTCCGTGGCTTTTCCCCTTCACCGGTATATTGGAAAACCAAATGCAAGCGATACATACCCGGATCCAACTGATAGACCTCCGGAAGAGGAACGTACAAGGAAGTCGAATACGGAGGAACAGCTCTGGAGGGAATAGTTACAGCTTTTGAAGGATGTGTGATGGACTGGATATCCAACTGAATTTCAGCTCTCTTGCCCGGGGAGGGAACGGGCTTGTCCAAAAAGATCTGTATTCCTCCAACCTGCTTCCGGTTGGCCACCCCCTTCATCCTTAGCTTCTCGCCCGCATGGGTGAACCAGTTGTAAGACATAGAAAGCTGTTCGGAAGAAGGCAATGGGGCAGGTTTGGCTTGCACAGGCGCGGATTTCAGCCCCGCTGACGCAGCTTCCGATGAGGTGGCTTCGACTGCTTCCGAGGGGACGAAAGAGGTCAGAAAGGCTTCCATTTCAGCCCCATTGCAATGATCAAGCTGTAAGGCTTTCCCCGATGGCTCGTGCTTGACGGTCCAGCGTTGGGAGTCTGGATAATAGGTTACGGAAAACCGGTAGCGCGGCATTTTCTCCCGAGGACCGGCCTCGGAGCGGCTGTCATCACCGGCATCCTCCTGGATGTTTTGCTTGCCCGGAGCCGCTTCCTTTTCTTTCCGAACTTCCTGTGCTACAGGTTCTTCGCTGTTTTTCTTTTGGTCTTCCGCTTCCCTCTGCTGAAAGCGCGGGACATCGTACGGGGTATCCCGGATCAGATCAATAGCCTCCTGCATATCCTCATCCGAATCGAATTGGGCGCTTCTTCCCAGTTTTTTGTTGTTCCCCGATTTCAGTTCAAAAAAGTGCCGCTTTTTCTTCGTCTTCTTCGGATGGTAATGCGCTTCTTCCCGACAGGCCCGGATAAAGGCTTCTATACCCTTCTCCCTCGCTGATTCCGAGGAATAGCCATGGCTGAAAAAGATGGGCTCCCCATCTTTATTGAGATATTGAAAATAGTATTTATCCTTTTTGAAGAATAATTCGATCCCGGGAAGGGAGTCTTTCTTTTCCGCAGCCATAATGAGACAATTTTTTCTGGTGAAGCCGGGGGCTAGCCATCAGAAGCTCAGCCCCCGGCTGTCGAGAGTTGAAATAGTTTCAACCGATCAACTTGGGTATACCTGGATCGTTTTGGGTTCGGTCTTTCCCACACACCAATGCATAGTGTTGCTTGGATTAGTCATCTTGAGTGAGCAAAGCATACGGGCCATAGCAGTAGAGCTCGGGGGAATGGTAAATGTACCCGCGGGAACTGTTATGGTGCCAGAATTTGGAGCAGGAGTTAGAATAGCGGGGCCTGAAGTACCGATAAACGTTCCTCCTGGGCCTTCTGCAGAGCCATAGATTTCGAAAAACACCTCAAAAGTGAATAGGACATTAAAACCTCCATTAGCCAGGGCCCCAGAGCACTGCCAATTGAAGTTTATATACAGATCCTGATCCTCTTCAAGTATGTTTACAGGATCTACAGCCATAAAATTACCAGTTCCCATTCCAGTTTGCTCACTGATTGTGGCGCTGCCTTGAACTTCGAATAGCCATGGAGGCAGATTGGTTTCAAA
>JAJDFU010000613.1 GCA_020528935.1 Saprospiraceae bacterium
TTCGGAACGGTGTTCCTTGAGCTCCTTCCACGCGGCGGTGTTCGCATGAGAGTGTTTCCTTTATGCGATGGCCTGCATGTATTTCGCCTTGTTCTACGACTGCTTGTTCCACAATGCCGCCCACGGCCAGAATGCAGGAATCCGGCGGATTGATGATGGCCGTGAACTCCTCGATGCCGACCATGCCGAGGTTGGAGATCGTGAAGGTATTGCCCTGCATCTCTTCGGGCTGCAGCCTGCGTTTGCGGGCGCGACCGGCTTTTTCTTTCACCTCGGCATTGATCTGGGAGAGGGTCTTGATATCGGCGTAGCGAACGACCGGAACCAGCAGCCCTTCGTCCACGGCTACGGCCACGCCCACATTCACATCCTTGTGGTAGCGGATGTGGTCGTCCTGCCAGGAGGCATTGACGGCCGGATGGCGGCGCAGGGCCATGGCGGCCGCTTTGACGATGAAGTCGTTGAAGGAGATCTTGGAGGGAGCCACCTCGTTGACGCGCTTGCGCATGCCCATTACCTTGGCCATGTCGATCTCGATGGTGAGGTAGAAGTGGGGCGCGGAGAATTTGCTTTCGCTCAGGCGGCGGGCGATGGTCTTGCGCATCTGGCTGAGGGGCTTGTCCTCGTACTGGGCTTCGCCCGGGCTGAAGGCAAAGGGCGTGACCGGCGCCGCCGGTTGTTCTTTCTTCGGTTCGGGAGCGGGGGCCTCGGCGGGCTGTTGCGGGGCCGGAGCGGGCTGGGGCTGTTCTTTTTGCTGCTCCAGGTAGGCCTCGATATCGCGCTTCACGATGCGGCCACCGTCGCCGGAGCCCTTGATCTGGCGGAGATCGATTTCGGCTTCCCGGGCCATGGAGCGGGCCAGCGGCGAGGCTTTGAGCCGGCCGTCTTCCTGATCGCCGGCGGGATCCTCCGGGGGAGACTTTTCAGACAGGGCTTTGACAGCCTCTTCGGCCCGGGACTCTTTTGCTTCCTGTTCCCGCGCTTCTGGAGCTTGCCCTTCCTCTTTCTCTGTAGCGCCGTTGCCCGATTGTTCTTCTTCCAGAGCTGCTTTCCAGTCTTCGCCCTCTTTGCCGACAACGGCGATGATGCCGTCTACCGGCACCGGGCCTTCCTTTACCTCGATGTGCAGAAGCACCCCGTCCACAAAACTGTCCAGCTCCATAGTCGCCTTGTCGGTTTCCACTTCGGCCAGGGTTTCGCCGGCTTCTATCGTATCGCCTTCGTTTTTCAACCACTCGACGATATTGCCTTCTTCCATGGTATCGCTCATGCGGGGCATGCGAATAACTTCTGCCATGAGGGATGGATTTGTTTGCTGAGGCCTAAAGGTAACGCTAAAAGAACAGCCGCCCAATGGGAGGCGTTTACTTTTTGACGCGCGAATTCGCTGCATCCGGGCGTTACAGGGGAGAGCCACAAAGTAGTTACCTTTGCCGCTATGAATTTTTCCTCCAAGCTCATTGAGCAAGCCGTAGAAGCTTTCGCCGGTCTGCCGGGCATAGGTCGCAAAACGGCCCTGCGCCTGGTGCTTCACCTCATACAGCAGGAGGAAGAGGTGAGTCTTCACTTTGCGGAGACCATTGCCGGCATGCGCAAGGGGATACGGTACTGCAGCACCTGCTTCAACCTGTCTGACGAGGCGCAGTGTGCCATCTGCCGGGATCCCCGGCGCGACCCCTCGGCGGTATGCGTAGTGGAAAGCATACGGGACGTCATGGCCATAGAGGATACGGGGCAGTACCGCGGCGTCTATCACGTGCTGGGCGGGGTCATCTCCCCGATCGAGGGTATAGGACCCGAGCAACTGCAGATCGATTCCCTGGTGCAGCGCGTTCGGGAGGGAGTTGTTCAGGAAGTGATCCTGGCCATTAGCCCTACCATTGAGGGCGATACGACGATGTTCTACCTTTCGCGCCAACTGCAGGAACTGCCGGTGCGCATCAGCACCATTGCCCGGGGCGTCTCCTTCGGCGGCGAACTGGAGTATGCAGATGAATTCACCCTGGGGCGATCCATCGTTGCCCGCATCCCTTACAAACTGCAGGACGAGTAGCCATGCCAGGAGCCGGGCCGATCACGCTGTCTGTCGTCATTGTCAATTACAACGTCCGCCATTTTCTGGAGCAAGCCCTGCAGTCGGTGCGGAGGGCTTCCGAAGGCATGGCCGTGGAGGTATTTGTGGTGGACAACAATTCCGTGGACGATTCCGTGGCCATGGTCCGGGACCGCTTTCCCGAAGTGCGCCTGATCGCCAATGCCGACAACCCGGGCTTTGCCGTAGCCAACAATCAGGCCATTCGGCAGGCTCGCGGGCGGTATGTGTTGTTGCTCAATCCCGATACGGTCGTGGAAGAAAGCACGTTCCGCCGGTGCGCCGATTTTATGGATGCCCATCCGGAGGCCGGCGGGCTGGGCGTGCGCATGATCGACGGAGCAGGTACGTTCCTGCCCGAATCCAAGCGGGGTTTTCCCTCGCCCTGGGTCGCCTTCTGCAAAACTGTTGGTCTTTCCCGCCTCTTCCCGCGCTCGCGCTGGTTCAACGAGTACCATCTCGGATACCTGCCCGAGGACGAGATCCACGAAGTGGACGTGCTGGCCGGGGCTTTTATGTGGCTGCGCAAGAGCGCGCTGGACGAAGTGGGGCTGCTCGACGAAGCCTTTTTTATGTACGGGGAGGATATTGATCTGTCCTACCGGCTGGTTCAGGCGGGCTACAAGAATGTTTACTTCCCCAGAACGACCATTTTGCACTACAAAGGCGAGAGCACCAAAAAGGGCAGCCTCAACTACGTGCGCACCTTCTACCAGGCCATGATCATATTTGCCCGCAAGCACTTCCAGGGCAGCCGCGCCCGGCTTTTCGTGGCCATGCTACAGGGGGGCATCTACCTGCGCGCATTGTTGACCCTAATTTCCAACGGGCTTCGCCGCGTGATCGCGCCCCTGATGGATGCGGCCCTGATCTACGGTGGGCTGGTATTCCTGCGCTCCTTTTGGGCGACTTACCATTTTCGCGATCCGGATTACTACGACGAACGCATCCTCTACGTCAACTTTCCCCTGTACACGGCCATCTGGGTGGCCTCCGTTTTTTTGAGCGGGGGCTACGATCGGGGCGGCGATCTTCGGCGCCTGGTACGCGGCCTGCTGGTGGGCACGCTGGTGCTGGCTGCAGTCTATGGTTTTCTGGGCCAGGCGTGGCGATCCTCCCGGGCCCTGATCCTGCTGGGAGCCGTCTGGGCGCTTCTGGTCACGGTGGGTTTGCGTTACCTCATGCACTTTATCCGGTATCGCAATTTGAATGTACACCGCGACGAGCCGGACAAGCTCGTCATCGTGGGCAGCCGGGAGGAAAGCCAGCGCGTGCGTCGCTTACTGGCCGAGGCTCACGTTCGAAAGAACTTCATCGGTACGGTAAGTCCCGGCCGGCGGGAAGGAGAAGGCGCCATCAGCACCCTGGACCGGCTGGAGGAGGTGGTGCGGATCTACCGGGTGGAGGAGCTCATCTTTTGTGCCCGCGATGTGCCCGCGCAGGACATTATGCACTGGATGACACGCCTGGGGCCGTCGGTTGCCTACAAGATCGTACCGGCAGCGAGCCTGAGCATCATCGGCAGCAGCAATCGCAACGCCAGCGGAGAATTGTACACCATCGATATCCAGTATCAGATCGTGCAGCCGTGGCATCGGCGCAACAAGCGCCTGCAGGACCTGGCCATGGCGTTGTTCCTTCTACTCACCTGGCCCATTCAACTCCTCTGGGTTCGAAACCCCTGGACCTTGCTGACGAACGCCCTGGCGGTTTTGGCCGGACGCCGGTCCTGGGTGGGGTATATCCCTTCCGGCGGGGGCGCCCGGGATCTGCCTCCCCTCAGACCGGGAGTGCTTCATCCGGCCGATGTGCATCCTCATGTACGGCTCAACGAGGCCACCCGCCATCGCCTCAACTTCTTGTACGCCAAGGATTACCATCCCAGCCGGGACCTGGAGATCATGTGGTCTTGCTGGAGGATGCTCGGCAAAAAGCAGCCCCGCCTTCAGGAGAAGCAGAGCCGGAATTCGGTGCCTTCGCGGAAATGAATGGCCGCTGGCTGTTGCGCGAAGGCGCTCGAAACAGGGCAGCCCCCAAACGCGATAACCGGATGCCCCACGGAGCGCGCTTGGATTAGCCCGGATTATTCACTGACCTTATGCGGTTTCAAGGAAAAATTTCCTTTTCGTTAGTGGCATGTTATCCTTAAAACCGTGAATACGCGCTCAAAAAATGATATGAAAACGCCATGAACGCTCCGGGATAACGGCTTGTGAAAGCGGGCTCACGGTCGGCTCACTACCGCCAGCTTGAGGTCGCGGCTCAGGGCCAGCCGGCTGATGGACCGGATGTTGTAGTAGCTCAGATCGGCAATCTCGCGCCAGCCACCGCCCCGGAAGCGATCGTACAGGTAAATGCGGCTGCCCTGGCCCATGAGGATCGCGCCATTGGGCAGCAATTCAAACTGTTCGGCACCGGGCAGGGCTTCGGTCAGCAACTGGTCGGTGCCGTCGCGAAGCTGAAATTCGCGCAGTTCGGCCGGCCCTACCGGTTTCTTCTGCAGGAAAAGCAGCTTGCCGTTGGGCTGCATCTTGAAGCAGGTACCTACCGGCGCGCCGGGCTGGCCTACCTGGGCCAGTTCCCGATCCGAGTTGACGTCCATAATGACGAGCTTCGGGGGCTTCCCCTGGCGATAAACGGCCACGCGCTGGCTGTTGATCCAGTGGTACGCCTGGATATCGTCGGCGTATTTGAAGATCGGCCGTCCGTCCGTGACGCCATCTATGGGAAACTCCCAGAGCCTCGACAGGGTATCGCGCATCTGGAGCTCCAGCCGCAGGGCAGAAAAGTTGTAGGCGCTGGGCGTAGGCTGGGGAAAGTATTCGCCTTCCGGGGTCTTGGTAAGGCGGGTTATGGTGGTGTCCCGCAGGTCGAGTTTGTACAGGTCGGCCTGCCGGCTGTTCGGCGTCCGGACGCTCAGGCAGAGCTCGTCCCGGTTCAAGAAGGAAGGATGATGGTTGTAGCCACGTGGGTTAAAGCCGGTGAGGTACCGGGGCCTGGATAACGCGTATACGCTGTCTTCACTTACCGTGAGCTGAAAGAGGTAAATGTTGGACGGGGCGTCCTGGGCTGCGGCTGTATGGAAAGCCCAAAGCACAATGCCGAGCAATAGCAAGGGTCGCATAGAGGGATTTTTCACACCAGCGTTAAAGATAGAATTATTGCCGAAAGTGTCGGCGGCTGCATGCGGGTCAGCCGCCAGATCGGAGCCTTTAAAAGGGATCGAAACCTGGCGGTCTTGCAGGAGGCCCTCGCCCAGGGCGAGCACCTGAGACTGAGCCGCGCCTTCCTGGGTGTGCTCCTCAAGGCCATCCATCAGGAGTCCATCAACCACCAGATAAAGGTGTTGTACCAGGAAGCCCCCCCTAGCCGGGCGGCACCCTGAAACCGCTTGGGGATTGCCTATCTTTAGCCCAAAACCACAGGCATGACCTACAACAACTTGCAGATCGAAGAAGAAGGCGGCATACTGTTGCTTACCATCCAGCGGGAAAAGGCCCTGAATGCCCTCAATCAGGAGACCATGCGGGAGCTGGAGCACTTTTTTGGTGAAGATGCACCCGGGCGCGATCCGCTCCGGGGGATCATCCTGACGGGAGCCGGCAGCAAGGCCTTTGTGGCAGGCGCCGATATTAAGGAATTTCTCGATCTGGACGCCGAGGCCGGTCGCCGGATGGCCAAGCACGGCCAGGAGGTGTTTTTCCTCATCGAGCGTTTTACCCGGCCCGTTATCGCAGCAGTCAACGGTTTTGCGCTGGGCGGAGGTTGCGAGCTGGCCATGGCCTGCCATTTGCGGATAGCGGGAGAACACGCTCGTTTTGGGCAGCCCGAGGTCAACCTGGGGATCATCCCGGGTTTTGGGGGTACCCAGCGGCTCATCCGGTACGTCGGCCGGACCAAGGGGCTGGAGCTTTTGCTCACCGGTGATATGATCGATGCACAGGAAGCGCATCGCCTCGGGCTGGTCAATGCTGTGGTAGCCCCCGGGAAAGAAGTGGAAGCGGCGCGGACCCTATTGAGCAAGATCGCAGGCAAAGGGCCGGTAGCTGTGGCCAAGGTGATCGAGGCTGTGAATGCCGTGTTCGAGGATGGAACAGACGGCTTTTCCCGGGAAGTGGAGGCCTTTGGCGCGACTACCGGTACCGAGGACTTTAAAGAAGGCGCTGCGGCGTTCATCGCAAAGCGAAAGCCCGATTTCAAGGGAAAGTGACCGAAACCGCGTTACGGGAAGGCCCCCCTTGAAATGCGCATTGGCAAAAAAGCGGTGACCGAAAGATTTGCCGAGCGGAGCGGTTGGGGAATAACCCCAACCCTTTCGCGCCAGGCAAAGCCCCGGAACAAATCCGGGACATTCGATGAGTTCGCCCCGAACAGCCGCTTGCTCCGACTGGTCGGCAAGCTACTACATTATTGCCATGAAGTGCTGAAAAACAGCGGCTTGTGTTCTGATCAACTGATCAGAACGTGGAAATTTGCTCCTTGAATTTAAGCAGTAGTTTCCGCATCTTATCTGCGGAAACGGCCAATGCCTTTTCGTAGCTGTCGCCGTGACCTTCGGAAAAGAGTATTTGGCCGGGTACGTCCATTTTGATCTCTACCGTTTTGTCCTTTTCCGGCAGTTCGCGGTTGGCGCCGTCCTTAAAGTAAACATCTACGGTGGTTATACGATCGTAAAAGGTATTTAGCTTGTCGATTTTCTGCTGGGTGAGTTCCTGCAGTTTTTCGCTTATAGAAAAAGAGGCATGCACGTTTACATTCATGATTTCCAGTTTTGCGTTCAAGGCTAAAGTAAGTTTCTCATAAGGTACGAAAAGTGATGCTTATTAATGAGGGGTTTGACAAATGTCATCTGACGGTTGGTTTGCGAAAATGCTGGCTGTGGGCGTTGCTCCTGGGGGGCGTACCGGCTGCAGTATCGGGACAGGAGATCTCCGGGCACTGGGTGGGCTACCTCACCCAGTCCGGCAAGACCGATACTTTCCGCTACGAACTGTACCTGAGCCGGGAAGGCGATGCCGTGAGCGGCCTGTCGCGGTCTGTGGATCCGGAGGGCGCGCTGGCCGAATTTTCGGTTTCGGGCGTCTGGAAGGACGGTCAGCTCAAACTGCAGGAAGTGGCTCAGCTCAAGCCGGAGGCGCCCAGGTGGTGCCGCAAGTTTGCCGTATTGGAGCTGGAGCGCTCGCAATACCGCTGGCAACTGCGAGGGCCGTGGCAGGCCGACGGTTGCCGGCCCGGAGAGGTCGTGCTGCAGTTGGAGTCCTTTACCGGGCGGGAGCAGGCGCCGCTGCCGTTCTCCAGGACCGGAGCCTGGAAGGGCGTGCTGCAGCAGTCGGATCGCACCTACGGCTTTTACTTCGAGTTGCACCTGGCGGAAGAGGGCCGGGGAACGTCCTACATTGTGAGTGAGGGCAACGGGGGCTGGGCCCGGCATGCGCTGGAGTGGCATTGGACTGCCGAGGACAGCAGCATTCATTTTCAGGAAGCCGCCGTATCCGAAAAATCGGATGCGCAATGGCCCTGGTGCATCAAAAAAGGTCGCCTGCGCATGCAGCGCGCCTCCGGCAAATACCTGCTGGAAGGACCCTGGCAGGGCTTTGTCGAAGGGCATTCACCGCAGCAGGGCGCCTGTGCACCGGGCCGCCTGCGTTTGGAAAAGCCGATACTCACCGAGCCCGTCAGCCGGGAGATCGCCGAAAAAGCGGCCGAGTACCAGTCGAAGACCAGGCGCTCCGTCAATGTACAGCGCATATTGGATGTGCGTTCTCAAACCATCCGGATAAAGGTGTGGGACAACGGCATTACCGACGGCGATGTGCTCAGCCTGTTCCTCAACGGACGGCAGATCCTGGACGAGTACCGGGTCAACAAACAGCGCTACGCCATACCGGTCGAGCTCCAAAGGGGGGAGAACATGCTGGTACTGCACGCCATTGACCTAGGCAATATCACACCCAACACGGTTGCGGTGGCCGTGGACGACGGGCATCAGGAGCAGACCATCATCCTGAGTTCCAACCTGGACGAAAGCGGCGGAGTGATGATCCGATACTTCGAATTCCACTAAACGGCAGCCGGGCTCATCTGGAAGGAACCGCGATTGTTGGAAATGATGCCCTGCTGAAGGTATTTCTGCGTGACCTGAGCGCGCTCCCGCGCCTTGGTCATGGGGCCGGCACTGCCGCTGGAGTACGTCACCCGTATGTCCAGATAGGCATTGATCACCTGGTTTTCCTCCGCCGTGCCCCACTGCGTGGGGTTCATCAGGCCGGTGCGCTGCATGGCCTGTTCCACGCAGGGTTTCACGTAGGCCGGCCGGTTTACGTGATTGTCCAGGAGGAGGGCTACGCCGTACTCAGAGGTGATGATCTGCGAGATCGGCATGCCGTTGATGGCATAGCTGGAGCTGGTGCTCCAGTAGAAGTCCTTGAGCCGGGCCAGGGCGTGTTCGATCTGGGAGACCTGCACGTCGGCGCTCTGACCGGCTTTCCAGAAGTAGAAGGCCCATTCCGGCTTGCGAAATTGTTCTTTTTGGGAGGTGCTGCTGATCGGCGTTCCGTTCAGGGTGAGCAGTCCCGTTTTATCATTGGTGGACGAATGAATGTCGAGTCCCTTGGACTGGAAGTAGGTGCGGAAGGAGTTGGGGAAATTGTTTTTCACCTTTTTGAGCATGGCGGGCAGTTCGCCTTCCCCATCCGTGTAGCCCAACGTCCATTGGAAGATGCCGTAGCTGAAGAAGGCGCGGTCGTAGGAGTTGATCGCATCCAGCTTGCCTTCGTTTTCACTCACGGAGATCATGACATTACCTGCCGAATTGGTCAGTCCGATCTGTTGCATGAGCGCCCGGTTGCTCTTCACGCACTGCTCGATGGTGCGCGTGCCCCAGTAGGCATAACCGCCGTCGCGCTTGACCAGGCGCACTTCCGAC
>JAJDFU010000195.1 GCA_020528935.1 Saprospiraceae bacterium
GGGAGTCAAACGAGCGCCAGTTCCGTTGCCCGGGCGGTGCCGGGGGCTGGAGGCCGAAACGGCCCGCTCAGTGTCGCGCCAGGCCGGGGGGTTCGCCCGTTTTTTGTTGGCCCGGAGCGGGCGGGTTCGGCCGGCGTGCCAGCCCGCCGGGATAGACCTCGCGAACGGGCAACGGCTGCAGGTCGGCTTTCAGTTTGTTGGCGCGTGCGGTAAGCCCACCGAGAAACATGGGCGACATAGCGTTCGCTTCGCGGTCGGCCCGCCGGTAGAAGTAGTCGGAGCAGCCGGGCAGGCCCCGATACACTCCGGGCAGCGAGAGCGGCGCATCCAGGTAAAGGACCTGGGGGTGGTGAGCGGCGGCCCAACTCAGAACAAACCGGTCGGCATCTTTCTTTTTCGGACAAAGGAGCAACTCCACCCGCTCGTTGCGCAAGGCGGCGATGGCGGTCGTTCCCGCCCGTTTGCTGCCGTAGTCTATGCCTGCCAGCGTAGGTTTCAATGTCCGGTGATTTGCAACCAGTGCTGTTCGATCTCCCGCGCCACGGCAGCCGGCGTATCCGCGGCCTGAACCCGCATATGCGCCTGCCGGTACACCGGTAATCGGCGGGCCAGGAGTTGCCGGATGCGGGCATCCAGGTCTTTCGGGTGGCACATGCCCTTCAACAGAGGCCGTCCGCCCTGCCGGTCTTCCGAAAGGCGCCGGGCCAGCAGCTCCGGCGGTACATCCAGAAAAACCGAGAGGCCGTGGCGATGGATCCAATCCATGCCGCCCAGGTGGCAGGGCGCTCCGCCTCCGGTGGCGATGACGGCCCGGGGCTGATCGGCCGTTTGCCGGAGCAGGCGGCTTTCCAGTTCTCGAAAATACGGCTCCCCCCGCTTTTCGAAGAGCTGGGGAATGGATTGCCCGGCGTGCCGGGCAACGCGAAGGTCCAGATCCACGAACGGCCGGTTCAGCCGGCCCGCCAGGATCTTGCCCGTTTCCGTTTTGCCGCTGGCCATGAATCCAATGAGGTAAATGCGCAATGCGATTGAACTTTAGCTCGGTGAACAGGCGTTGTATCCAAAACTTTTCCGCGCGCAGGAGCAGAACGGCTCGGCCGGGCCATTCCGGGAAGAAGCCGAAATATCTACCTTTGCGGGAAAGTTATACAAGAGAGGCGTTATGAAAGTTCTTCCGCTGCTGCTTTTCGCTTTTGCCGTACTGCTGGTCGCCTCCGGCTGCGAGGCCGAATCCTCGACTTCCGACGACGAGCAGGTTCAGGCGGTTCCCCTGGATCAGTCCTTCAGCAATGCCGACATTGTACGCAATCCGGTTTCCGCCCAGTCCCTTCAGGATACGGACCGGGTGGCGGTGATCGCATTCGATCAGATACGGCATAACTTCGGAAAGGTGTTTGAGGGCGACCTCGTGGAATACGATTTTGCCTTTACCAATACCGGCAAGGTACCCCTCTTGATCAAGGACGCGCGGTCCACCTGCGGCTGTACGGTCCCGCACTGGCCCGACAAGCCCATCCCACCGGGGGGGCGCGACAGCATACGGGTGCGTTTCGACACCAAGAACAAGACCTCCAAACAAAGTAAACCGATCACCATTACCGCCAACACCTATCCGGCTCAAACGCGCATCTACCTGGATGGCGAGGTGCTGCCCAAGGGGCGCCCGAACGGATAAGACAGCGGAAAAATGCAACACACCATGCTGCACATGCACTTGCTGCTTCAGGCAGCGCAGGCCCCGGGCGGGGACATGACCATGACGTTCATTTTCTTCGGAGCCATGATCCTCATTTTCTGGCTCTTCATGATCCGCCCTCAGGCCAAGCGACAAAAGGAACAGAACAAATTCATAAATGCCCTGGAAAAAGGCGATGAGGTAGCTACGGCCAGCGGTATGCTGGGGCGCATTGCCAAAATCGAGGACGACGTCATCACCCTGGAAGTAAGCAACAAGGTGTTTGTCCGGATCACGCGCAGCGCCATCTCTAAAGAGATCACCGAGAATGTCTATGGGGCAAAGGAAAAAGAAAAGGCAGAGCAGTAAATGGGTGCCCGAAGACCGGGCCGTGCTGGCCGTTTGCATCGGCATTGCACTCGTCTTCTGGTTTTTGGTCAAAATGTCCAAAAGCTATGTGACCGAAAAACCCGTTCGCCTTTCCGTAGAGGTTCCCGAGGGCCTGGCCCTGCAGCAACTCCCCCCGCAGAACATCAAAGCCGAACTGCGCAGCACCGGCTGGAACCTCATGGCCGATTTCTTCCTGCAGCGCGAGTTGGTCGTGAAGGTATCTCTGGTTGAGCGCCGCCGCTTCGTACTGGATCGGGCTCAGTTGCGGGACATTATCCAGAACGAACTGTACAGCCGCGACATCAGTGTGGTGGAGCTCAATTACGATCGCATCGAACTGCAGACCGAGATCCGCAAGGACACGCTCTTGCCGGTCGTACTGCGCTACCGCCTGGATTTCAGCCCGCAATACCACCTGAAGGAAGCGGTGCAGGTGAGCCCGGACTCGGTGCTGCTTTCGGGAGCTGCTTCGCAGGTGAAGGCGTATTCGAGCTGGCCGACTGATTCGTTGCACCTCACTGACCTGAAAAGCTCGGTCAACGCGAAAGTTTTCCTCAAAAAACCACCTCCCACATTAGCCCTGAACCCCCCTTTTGTACGGGTGTTCGTACCGGTGGAAGAGTTTACGGAAAAATCCTTCTTCGTGCCGCTACAGGTGATCAACAAACCCACCGAAGACAGCCTGCGCATTTTCCCCCAGCGCGTCTGGGTCACGGCGGTGGTTGGCCTGAGCCGCTACGAAGAGCTCGGCCCCGAGGACTTTGAAATCACTGCCGATCTGAAAAATGTGCCCTTCACCCAGAATAAGCGCACCGTACCCATTCAGGTGAACCGTCAGCCGGGATACGCGGAAGCGGTTAACATCAGCCCCAAATCGGCCGAATTTTTCATCCTCCAATAATTCGTATTTTGAAGGGGAAAACCCGGGAAACCATTCGCTGTGATATTGTCCAAAAGCATAGAAGAGGTTCTGCAGACCGCCAAGATCGAAGATGTGGTGCGCGAATTCGTCAACCTCAAACGGCGAGGATCCAACCTGATCGGGCTATGCCCTTTTCACCAGGAAAAGACGCCCTCCTTCAACGTTTCGCCCTCCCGGAACATCTACAAATGCTTCGGCTGCGGCAAAGGCGGCGATCCGGCCAACTTTCTGATGGAGCACGAAAAGCTGAGCTTTCCCGAAGCCATACGGTGGCTGGCCGACCGGTATCAGATCGAGCTCGAAGAAACCCAGCAAAGCGAGGAGGCCCGGGAAGCCCAGCAGCAACGCGACAGCCTCTATATCCTCAATCAGTTCGCCCAGGAGTGGTATGCCCGGCAAATGTGGGAGACCGATCCCGGTCGCAGTATAGCACTCAGCTATTTCAAGCGCCGGGGCTTTCGCGAGGACACCATCCGGGCCTTCGGATTGGGCTATGCTCCGCAGGGGCGCGATACCTTTACCCGCGCAGCCCTTGAGGAAGGGTTTCCGCTCGAACAACTCAAGGCCCTGGGCCTCACTACCGAAAAGGGCTACGACTTTTTTCGCGAGCGGGTGCTCTTTCCCATACACCATCTTTCGGGCAAGGTGGCCGCCCTGGCCGGGCGCATCATGCGCAAGGAGGCCAAGGCGCCCAAGTACATCAACTCCAAGGAAAACGAGGTGTACCACAAAAGCAAGGTGTTGTACGGCCTGTGGCACGCCCGTTCGGCCATTCGCAAGGCCGACCTGTGCTATCTGGTGGAGGGTTACACCGATGTGATCTCTCTCCATCAGTCCGGCATCGAAAACACCGTGGCTTCCAGCGGCACCAGCCTCACCGAAGGACAGACCCGCCTGATCGGGCGCTTTACCCCCAACCTCACCATCCTCTACGACGGCGATAAGGCCGGCATCCAAGCCGCCCTGCGCGGCCTGGACATCGCACTGGAGCAAAACCTGAATGTAAAGGTCGTTCTCCTGCCTGAGGGGGAGGATCCCGATTCCTATCTGCAACGGGTCGGCGCTCAGGCTTTTGAAGATTACCTGCAGGAGCAGGCCCGGGATTTCATCTTCTTCAAAACCGAAGTGCTGCTGGAACAGAGTGGGGGCGATCCGGTGCGCAGAGCCGAAGTGGTGCGGGAGGTGGTGAACAGCATCGGCCGCATCCCCGATCCCATCAAGCGCTCGGTCTACCTCAAGACCTGTGCCCGCCTGCTGGACTTCGACGAGCAACTTCTGGTCCGGGAACTCAACCAACAGGTCCACAAAAAACTGAAGGACCGGCACAGGCAAAGGGAGCGCGCGGCCGCGCCCACCGAAACCGGAACGGAACAGCCGGAAGAGCCTTTCGCCCCGCAAGAGGCCAAGCCTGCGACAGGGCACAGCTACCAGGAAAAAGACATCGCTCGCATACTGGTATGTGCCGGTCATCTGCCGTATCAGGACGGGGAGCCCACTACGGTGGCCGAATTCCTTCTCAGCAATATTGAGGAAACCCTCAACCTCTTCGAGGTGGCCCTGTACCGCCATATCGCTGAGGTCACCCTGGACCGGCTCAAAAAGAAGCTTCCCCTCAGTGCTTCCTTTTTCCTGCAGCACGAAGACAAAGCCATACGGGATTTTGCCATTTCCGTTCAGACCAGTCCGCACAGCTACAGCGAAAATTGGGAGAAACGCTGGGATATCAGCCTGCAGACACAGAAGATGCCGGAACACAATTTTTCCAAGGACAGCCTGCTTGCCATGCAGCGCTTCAAGCTGAAAAAGGTGGAACAGCTGTGCCGGGAGAACAAAGACCGGGTGGAGGCGCTCAGTAAAGAAGATCCGGAGGGGGAGCTGATCACCTACCTCCATCTACAGAAAAAACTCCTCGGCATACGCAATGCCCTGGCTGCCGAACTCGGCACAGTGGTCATGCGCTAGGCGGCATTGCGGTTGAGGCAGTTGAGGTCTTCAAAGGCCTGTACCAATCGCTTCTTAAAGGCCAGCTCGCTTTCGCGCAGCCATTTTCGGGGATCGTAATACTTTTTGTTGGGCTGGTCATCGCCCTCCGGGTTGCCGATCTGCCCCTGCAGGTAGGCTTGGTTTTCCTGATGGTACTGCCGAAGGCCGTCCCAGAATGCCCATTGCAGGTCGGTATCGATATTCATTTTCACCGCTCCGTAGGCGATGGCCTCGCGTATTTCTTCCACCGAGGAGCCGGAGCCTCCGTGAAAGACGAAATCGACGGGCCTGGATGAGGAGGTATTGAATTTTTCCCGTATGTATTTTTGGGTGTTGTCCAGGATTGTGGGCTTGAGTTCTACGTTGCCGGGCTTGTACACGCCGTGTACATTGCCGAAAGCAGCTGCCACCGTAAAACGCGGGCTCACGGCCAGGAGCTTTTCGTAGGCGTAGGCCACTTCTTCCGGCTGGGTGTAGAGCCGGGCATTGTCCACATCGGTATTGTCCACGCCATCCTCCTCTCCGCCGGTTACGCCCAACTCCATCTCCAGCGTCATCCCCAGCGGGTGCATGCGCTCCAGGAACTGGACACAGGTCGATACATTCTCCTCCAGGGACTCTTCGGAGAGGTCCAGCATGTGGGAGCTGAAGAGGGGATAGCCGCGTTCGCCGTGAAAGCGCCGGCCGGCAGCGAGCAGGCCTTCCACCCAGGGCAGGAGTTTTTTCGCGCAGTGGTCGGTATGCAGGATCACGGGCACGCCGTAGGCTGCCGCCAGGGCATGCACGTGGGTAGCCCCGGCAATGCCGCCCAGGATGGCGGCCTGATGCCCTTCATTGGACAAGCCTTTTCCGGCGTAAAAGGAGGCCCCGCCATGCGAGAACTGGATGATCACCGGGCTGTTGACTTCCCGGGCGGTCTCCAGCACCGCGTTGATGGAATTGGTACCCACCACGTTGACGGCGGGCAGGGCAAAGTCTTCTTCCTGGGCAAAGGAGAACAATTCGGTAACCTCATCTCCGTGCAGGACGCCCGCGCGAAAGCGGGTAGAAACAGTAGCGTGATGTGCCATGAGTACGCGATCCGGTTTTTAGGGCCTGATCCAAAAGTAGCCATTTTTGCGGCAGGAGCACAGGCAGGCTCCCCTAAACAATGCCCTTTTCGGTGAGGTAGCGCTCGGCATCCAGCGCGGCCATACACCCGGTGCCGGCTGCCGTTACTGCCTGGCGGTACACGTTGTCCTGCGCATCTCCACTTGCAAATACCCCCTCTACATTGGTTTTGGAGGTCTTACCCTGGGTAAGGATGTAGCCGGTCTCATCCATATCCAGAAACCCTTTGAAGAGATCGGTATTGGGCTTGTGGCCGATGGCGACGAAGAATCCCTTGACGGGAATTTCGGACACCGCCTGAGTCTGATTGTTGATCACCCGAACGCCGGTGACCTGCTCCTCGCCGAGGATCTCCTGGGTTTCCGTGTTCCAGTGCACAATGATATTTTCGGTGTTCATCACCCGTTCCTGCATGATCTTGGAGGCGCGCATCTCATCGCGGCGTACCAGCATGTGCACCTTGGGGCACAGTTTGGAGAGGTAGAGCGATTCTTCGGCGGCCGTATCGCCACCACCGACGATGGCTACTTCCTGCCCCCGGAAGAAGAAGCCGTCGCAAACCGCGCAGGCCGAAACGCCCTTGTTGGCCAGGCGTTTTTCGGATTCCAGGCCGAGCCATTTGGCGCTGGCACCCGTGGAAATGATCACGCTATGGGCATGGATCTCGTGCCCACCTTCTGTCCAGACCTTGTGCAGCGACCCGTTCAACTCCACTTTGGAGATCAGTTCGTAGCGCACATCCGTTCCAAAACGCTCGGCTTGCTTTCGGAAGTCCTCCATCATCTGGGGTCCCATGATGCCGTCGGGATAGCCGGGGTAGTTTTCCACATCGGTGGTGATCATGAGCTGCCCGCCGGGTTCTTTACCCGTGTACAGGATGGGATCCAGGTTGGCGCGGGCCGCGTACACGGCGGCCGTGTAGCCGGCCGGTCCCGAACCGATGATCAAACATTTTACCGTTTCCGGTGAATTTTGCATGGCGTTTCGTTGTTTATTAGACGGAATCGAGGTCGAACACAAACCCTATTTGGCGGAAGAAGTTGCGCTTGTTCCGCCCGGCGAGGCAAAAATAAAAATTGTAGCCGTGTTGTCATCGTGACCCGTATCACGCAAACCCTGTAGCCTCATCTCCGGTTGAATGGCAAAAACCGGAACGATCTTTTTTGACCTGCACGAGACGAGCTTCGTCTAAAAAACCTGTGTTTTCGGCTGCGTTTCGCTATCCTAGCTATTAAACCGCACATTATGCTTTTGCATAGTCTTACCTTTTTCGGCATGGCCATCACGCTGGCCGCCTGGTTCTTCTGGCGACATTCCCCGCGGGCTCGTTGGGCTCCGCTGGCCCTGAGCGCACAATTTGTGGCCTATCTGGCCAGCCTGTGGGGGTTCGAATACTCGTTTGTTCACAGCCTCGGCATCCTGAGCCGCGACTTGCTGATTTTGGCCGCCGCCGGTCTGTTGTGGCAGTGGCTCTCCAGCAAGCGGCACCTGTTCTGGCCTGTAACCATTGCCCTGTTGCTGGCCTTGCTCTTTTTTTACAAAAAAGACCAACCGGCACCGGAGGTTGAATCTTCCGAGCTGGTAAAGCTGGACCCGCAGGGCGAATTGCTGGTCGAGCTGGAAGAGGGGGTCACTGCGGCCGTCCTCGAGGCCGTGTCGGGCCGCTACGGGTTAAAGTACCGCCGGGCGTTCTTCCCCGCAAGGCCGGACTTTACCGAGCTGGATAATTATTTCCTGGTTGATATACCCGACAACTTCAGCGCCCGGGTGAAGGAAATCCAAACCATCCTGAGCCAATCCGAGGGCGTGCGTTGGGTGGAGGGCAATGAGCAGGTACAGGTAGACCCCTTGCCGGGCACGCGCCAAAATACCCAAAGGGAAAAATACGAGGTCAATGATCCCGGACTGGATCAACTCTGGGGCTTCGAAGCCATGGACGTCCGCGCACTCCATCAGCGCATTCGCAGCGAAAAGCTCAAGCCGAAGAAAAAAGCCCTGATCGCCATTCTGGACACCGGCGTGGATGCCGGGCACGAAGACCTCAAGGCCAACTACAAAAGCCTGAAAGCCAAACACGATAAGGACGGCCGCGGGCACGGCACCCACTGTGCCGGCATTGCGGCAGCGGTGAGCAACAATGGGGTAGGCATTGCTTCCTTTGCCCCGGACAACGGCTTGGTTCAGGTCACCAGCATCAAGGTACTCAACAACATGGGCATGGGCACCCAAAAGTCCATCATAGCCGGTATGCTGGAAGCCGCCGATGCCGGCGTGGACGTGATCTCCATGTCGCTGGGCGGCCGCTCCAACCAGCCCAAGCAAAGGGCGTATGTGAAAGCGGTGAAATACGCCAACAGGGCCGGAGCCATCGTCGTAGCGGCGGCCGGTAACTCCAATCGCAATGCCCGGGAGTTCGCCCCGGCAGGGGTGCCGGGTGTCATCTGTGTGAGTGCCCTGGACGAGTACCTCCAGAAAGCCGAATTCTCCAATTACGTCAGCGATCTGGACATGGGCGTCGCGGCGCCCGGGGTCAACATTTATTCCACCATACCCGGCGATGAATATGCGACCTACAACGGGACCAGTATGGCTACGCCTTACGTCTCGGGACTGGTGGGCCTGCTGAAGAGCCAGAACCCCAAACTCACCACCCGGGAAGTGTACGAGCTCCTCCATACTACGGGAGCTGAAACCAAGCAAACGGAGCGCACCGGCCGGCTGATCCAACCGGAGGCTGCCCTGGCTGCGATGCTGGAGCCCGTGCAGTAGACACCGGGTAGGCTATTCCTCGAAGTCGTCGTACCCGAAGAACTCGTCTTTGCACTGCTCAATCTCGCGCACCTCTTTTTTTGTAGGGCGGCACCTGCCGCCCGCCCGGCGCCCGGGACAAAGATGACCACCACACCACAA
>JAJDFU010000520.1 GCA_020528935.1 Saprospiraceae bacterium
GGCTACGGCCGAACCGGCGGACGGCCAGTGCCACGCGGCATCCACGGCCCGGCCGGCGGTGGGGTACACCCGGGCCCGAAGGGCATGGGACTCGCCCGGGAAGAGGCTCAGGATGGACTCCTCGATCTCGGCCCGGAAGCCGCTCATACCCAGCGGCTCGTCCACGATGTCGGTACCGATGCAGGAACTCAAAACCAACAGAAAGCTGACCGATAAAAACGAGCGTAGATCCATTCGCGCGGCATTTGTTCTGGCGTGAAAAAGGAATAGATGCCTGATAATACCGTTTCAAGTATGAAATGTCCTAAAATTTATTTCGTACATGAAGCGGTGTTCACGGTTTTCAGAATAAAATAGGCCTTAGCAGAAAGGTCATTTTATCCTGAAAACCGTATAAAAACGGTATTGGGCGCAAAAAGCGGGCTTTTGGCCGGCCGAGTTGCCGCAGGCCGGACATTTCAGGCAGGAAAACCGATTTCTTGGCGGGAAATGTCCGCTGGAAAACAGTAGAGGGCTATGGTCTGCCTGAAGTGCCGGGCTTCAATTCGTAGAGCTCAATAGTGTACTCCACCGGACAGTTCTTCTTGAGCATGGCCGTCACTCCGCAAAGTTCCTCCTGCGATAGGCGAACGGCCTTTTCCACCTTTTCCCGCTTCGCCTCCAACTCCGGTCCGTAGAAGTTGTAGGTGAGTTGAATGTGCGAATACACCTGAGGCTGTTCGTCGGTCAGCTCCGCACTGATGTCGATGTCCAGCCCGTCAAAGGGCACCCGCATCTTGCGCAGCAGCTCCACCACATCCATGCCGGTGCAGCCGGCCAAGGATGAAAGCAGCAGCGGCTTGGGGTTGGGTCCGGTATCGTCGCCCAGCTCCGGGGCGGCGTCGATCTTCACAGTATGGTGCTTGATCCGACTGTGAAAGGCAACCTTGCCTTTCCACTCGGTACCTACCTGATGGGTCTTTTTCATGGAGATATCCAGTTGATGGTCATCGGATGACTGACATTACGCCTATAACGATGCCGCCGGGTCATGCGCTGCCACCCCTGACGGTAGGCTTCAACGCAATACGCATGCAGCGGGGGGCAGGCCACTACCCGGCCTTTTTCGCCGTCCCGGCCGGGGGGCAGGCAGCGGTCGGGCTTCCAATAAAAAAAGCCGCACTGGCCTGCACAAGACCCTACACTTCTCCTGCGTTTCGATCCAAACGGAAATAGCGCCACCGGCAAATAGTTGAGTCCTTACCGGTCCGCCTTAGGACTTTGTTAAGCTTCCCCTCCCGTTTTTTCGGCTAATTTTGCCGCCGTCTATGAAGAAGCACTTCTCCAGGATCGAGATCGCCTGTGTTTTTCTTTTGGCCGGGTTCCTTCAGTATTGCGCCTCCGTCACAGCCCCTACCGGCGGGGGCAAGGACAATGTACCGCCTCAGCTGATTGCGGAGAAGTCCACCCCGAACCTGCAGACGGAATTTACCAAGCAGCCCATCGTGCTTACCTTCGACGAGTGGGTGAAACTGCAGGATGTGTACAATCAGGTGGTGGTCTCCCCGCCCATCGAGGGCTCGCCGGATATCCGCATTCGCAAGAAGTCCGTCATCTTCGAATTTCCGGAAGCGGTCCGCCTGCGCGACAGCGCTACCTACATCGTCAATTTCGGCGAGGCCGTACAGGATATCACGGAAAGCAATCCCGCCGAAAACCTGCGCTACGTCTTTTCCACGGGCACCTTTATCGATTCCCTCAGCCTGCAGGTGGATGTGGTGGATGCCTTTACCGGGGAGCCTGTGGAGGGCGTCCTGGTCATGCTGTACGACCAGCTGGACGATTCGGTGGTGTACAGGGAGCTGCCCTTTTACTTTGCCACCAGCAGGGAGCGCGGACGGGTAGAGCTGACCAATCTGCGCGAAGGCACCTTCAAGCTTTTCGCCCAGATCGATGCCGGCAAGAAATACCTGTATGAAGCAGCCGGCGAGCCCATGGCCTTTCGCGAAGAACCCGTGGCGATCACGGATACTACTGCGCCTGTGGTGCTTCTGCTGTCGAGGCCGAGGGGAGAGCTCCGGCTCAAAGACCGGGAATCGGATACCTACGGGCGGCTGGAGCTCACCTTCAGCGATAAGCCTCCGGCTTTGGAGGTCTACTCCAGGATGGATGAAGCCCCCGATTACCTGCGCGAATGGCGGGGCGATACCACTCTCGTACTCTGGTACGATGCCGATACGCTGGAAACTTGGGAGGTGCTCTTGCGCAGCGACACCACTTTGCGCGATACGCTCTCCATACGCATACCCGATCGGGAGGCCTTCATGGAGTCGGCCCAGTTGCGCGTGGAGAGCCGGGCAACCAAAGAGGGCGACCTGAATCCGTCCAGGCCTCTTTGGTTGGAGTTTAACCACCCCATCGTCGAACTCGATACGGCCGCCGCTCGCCTCCTGGAGGATACGACCCTCCTCCCGGTAAAGGGCCGACTGGAAAAGGACTCCCTCAATCCCAGACGCCTAAACCTGACCTACCGTTGGAAGGAGGGCATGTCGTATCGCCTGGTAATCCCACCGGATGCGCTTCGCGACCTCTACGGCCTGCAACCGGCCGATACCCTGAACATCAACTTCCTTACCAACCTGCGCAAGAACTACGGGACTTTCGATTTCAGCTTCGAAAATGCCCCGGCCGATACCACCTACCTGCTCACCTTGCTACTGGACGAGAAAGAAGTGGCGAGCTTTTCCGTACAGGCGGGAACGGACCAGGACCGCTCCCTGAAGGCCTTGCCCGTGGGGCAGTATCAACTGCGGGTGATCACCGACCTCAACCAAAACCGGCGCTGGGATCCCGGCAGCTATGCCAAAAAGCGGCAGCCGGAGCCGATCGTTACCCGAAACCTGCAACAGCTGCGAGCCAACTGGATAGTGGACGTACACGTAGACTTCAACGATCTCGAATCCGGTGAAGCGCAGAATGCAGAGGAGCCAACGGAGAATACAAGAAGCGGAAGGGGAAAATAAGAAATTCGCCTCAGGCAAAGCACGAGTTGGCCGGGCTTTATGCGTACATTTTACGAGCCGTCAACAGCCAGCCTCATCTTGCGATCCTCCTGCACGATTATGCTGTATACCCGGTGCGTAACATCCGGTAACTAGCCAGCCATGCAATACGACTGCACTGGAACGGGGGCGGGGCAATGAAATACAACTGTGTTTTTCACATTACAAAACGG
>JAJDFU010000185.1 GCA_020528935.1 Saprospiraceae bacterium
TCCTTAAGTGCTGGTTACCATCTTTTCTGGCTGAGTGAAACGGAGGCAGAGAGAAATGGGGAGATCCAATCCCCGATTTCCCTTTCCGGTGACGGCAAAAGCGTAGATCATGTTCTCAGGACCGAACTCAATGCCTACACTTTTATTGGCCAACGCAAGAAAGGAGGCCTCTTTTTTCGCTACCGGGGGTATCACAGTCTTCGCAAGGGGGATAACGGGGCTTCTGGCTTTTTCCCACAGCTTACCATCGGGTATTCGACCAACCTGCGGACCTTCATCAAGGAAGCAAATGGGAAACCACAGAATAGACGATAATACTATTTTAGTTCATGAGGGATGATTATACCCCTCACGAAGTGGTTTGGGGCTCCAAACCACTTCGAGTCGAGTATGTCGCGCGTGAAAAGGTTTGGGTTCGCCCAAACCTTCTTGATAGGAGTAGAAGCGCGTATTCCCGATTTTGATGCCGCTGAAGAACAGGACGTTCCCGACTGCCGTCAGGCAGATTATCCTTAAAACCGGATACGCGGGCCGGCATGCCTTCGGCAGGAGAACGACGGGCAGGGATGTCCTATTCTGCATGGCATTTGAAGCATTGAAATGCCGTTACATGATAAAGAACCCCAATCACTTTTCCTTTTCCAGTTCTGCTATCTCCTTCTGCACCTCTTCTGCTTCCGCCATCTTTGCAGCATAGCCTTTGATGTCTCCTCCGCGCTGCAGGTTCATGGCTTCCTCCAACAGCTTTTCGTATTTCTTTTCCAGCTTTTTGACCGGATCCTTTTTGAACAATCCAAACATGGCAGGGTAGTTATTGATAGAATACCCAACTAACAACCTTCCGGCAGGGGGGTTCAGCGATAGGGCCACATTTGCGGGCTATTCCTTGCGCGTGGCTCGTTGTTCTGTTCCTCCCTGCACCAACGTTACGGCAGTGGCCGGCGCTTCGCCTTCCTGCTCGAAGCGCAGAGAGGCGCGAACGACCTTGAAAAAGAGTTCGTTTTCGCTCTTGGGAAAGACGGGAAAGGGGGACTGCCCGGTCAGTTGGGCAAAGTATTCGGTTCCCTTCCGGAATACCCGTATGTCGGCACTGCCGAGGCTGTACGTTCCGGCCAGCCGGTCAAAGGCGGTCGTATCCATTTCGACCACTTTCGGGAACTCGAATTTCGGAGCCTCGAAAGATCGCCCGTTCTGATAGTGGGTCAGGCCCAGGATCTGCCCGGAAGCCGCGCGGCGGAATTTGGCGCTGGCCTCCGCCTTCGACCAGGCAAAGGAGTCGATCGCTACCGGCACGATTTCCATCTCGGCCTGGCCGGTCAGTTGGGCGGTGAGGGCACCTCCCTTTTCCCGTATCTGCAGGATGGTGCCCTGGGGGTATTCGTAGTAGCCGGAATACACCTTCAGGGGATTGGCCTTGCGAAACTGGGCGCTGCCGATGGTGCGCTGGCCGGACAATCCTTCGCCGTACCAGGCACTGATCAGTTCCATGGCCTTTTCCTCGGGCACGATGTATTCGTTGGGCATGGCGTTGGCCAGGGTGATCACGGTGGCCTCTCGCTCGGGCAAATACCCCAGAAAGCCCAGAAACCCCTGTAGCCCGCCGCTGTGCCCGTATATGGGCTCGCCCCGAAAGCTTCCGATCGACAGGCCGTATCCGTATCCCTGCCCGTTTTCCGACGGGCTTCCGTCGGTGTAGGAGTAGGGGGTGGTCATGGCCCGGTACATTTCATCCTGCAGGACCTTGCCCCCGTGCAGTGCCAGGTTCCAGCGGAGCAGGTCATCCAATGTGGAGTACAGGTTGCCGGCTCCTCCGGCCCAGGTCATATTCCAGTCCGGTGCGGGCTCCACCACACCATCGGCGGCCGAGTAGCCCAGGGCTTCGCCGGCGGGCGCCTTCTCGTTTCGGTACACGCCCGTTTGCGTCATGCCCAGTGGCTTGAAGAAGGTGTCTTCCAGGTATTTGCCATAGGGTTTTCCGGAAATTTTTTCCACGAGATATCCCAGAATGTAATAGCCCGAATTGCTGTACTTCCAGCCCTTGCCGGGCTGAAAGTCCGACTTGAAGGCGGCAATGCTGTCCAACAGGGCTTCCGGGCGGACCGGCTCACTCACGCCTGCCAGGAAGGAGGGGGATTCCGTGTACGGGTGAATGCCCGAAGTATGGTTGAGCAGTTGATGTACGGTAATGCGATCGGCCCGCGGAAAGTCCGGCAGCCATCTGGCCAGAGAGTCGTTCAGGCTGAGCTTGCCTTCTTCGGCCAGTTTCAGGATGGCGGCAGCAGTGAATTGTTTGGTAATGCTGCCAATGCGAAATACGGTCTCGGGTTGTACCGGGCGGGGAGGGGATACCCTGGCAAGTCCAAACCCCTTTCGGTAGCGCACGGCTTCCCCTTCTGCAAAGAGCACGGCCGCTCCGGGCAGTTCCTTGTCGTCCAGGGAGCGGAAAAGCCAGTCGGCGATGGAACTGCGGGGAGGAAATTCCTGCAGTGTGTCTATGTCCTTGCCCTTCATCCACCGCATCATGTTTCCCCGGCCGGTCAGCCGGGCGGCTTGCCAGGCCGACAGGCCCTGTGCATTGGGTTCATCCATCAGCACCCCCCGGTCTTCCAATTGGGATACGCGGGTGAGGTTGCCTTCCCAGGCCGCAGCGACGGCGCTGTCGACCAGTACCGGATCGGATACCTGCGCGAAAATTGCCGTACAGGTGTTGAGGGCGATAGTAAGCAGAAACGTGTAACGGATCATATGCAGGGCTTTTCCTTTGATTGCAAAGAAAAAGAAACCCATGAAAAAAGGCGATCAAATCTGCGTTTGATCGCCCCCACCGAAAGTGCCCGGAATGGGACTTGAACCCATACGGCCTGCTGGCCACAGGATTTTAAGTCCTGCGCGTCTACCAATTCCGCCACCCGGGCAAGTAGGGTGTGGGGTTGCCTGCCGGCAGAGAAGGGTTTGCATTTGCGTTGACAAGCGAGCACTGATGTGCAGCATTCCCAACCCGGAAGAAGCCTTTCAGGTTCCAGCTTGCGAGCAGGCTTTGGCAGGGCACGTCAAAGATACGCCGGTGCAGCCAACAAAAAAAGCCTTTCCGGAAACCGGAAAGGCCTTTCCAAGAGCGGATGACGAGATGGTGACGCTTGCGGTCACCACCCTGACCCGGGATGCGGCGCTGCCCTTCCCGCCGTCAGGGTTCGCCCACGCAACCCCACACCG
>JAJDFU010000508.1 GCA_020528935.1 Saprospiraceae bacterium
CCCGCAAGCCCCGACCGCCTCCTCACGATGCCCCTACCCTTACCGGGAATGGCTTGCCCCAGGCCGCTCCCGGGCAATGCCTCCCGGAGAAGCGAATAGGTTTGGCGGGCTACGGTATCCACCAGTTGTATTGAGGAGGTACCGGTGCGCCGGTGGTGCGCAATGATGTGCTCGGCTTCGGTCTCTGCCGTGAGCAGGAAGGTTTCCATTGGAGGAGGTGCCAGTGCGGCCAGTCGGGCTATTTTTTCATCCGGAATGGCTCCCCGGCCGCTCGGCATCGAGGCGAGAAGCCCCACTGCATCGGCCCCTGCGGCATGGGCCATAGCCAGCTCGGCTTCGCTTTGGATGCAGCACACTTTCACCTTGGTGCTCATGGATTGAGCTTGGGTTCTTCTTCTACCGGCTCTTCCTCTACCTCTTTGCCCATGTATACCAGGGCGTAGTCGCCTTCCTCCTCCATGCTGAAGTCGTCCAGTTTGGCCGGCAGGATCTGCAGGTTGCCGGAGGGCTCGCGGATGAATACGGGTATGCTGCGGGCCAGGCGGTTCAGTTTTTCCACCATGGTCTGCAGGTGTTCCCGGTCCCGCACGGGCATCTCGTGCACCGTGGGGTAGTCGCGGGCGGCCTCGTTGATATTGAGAAAGTCGTCCTGGAACGAAAAGATCTCCTCGTCTTTCAGCTCTTCGGGCGCTTTGCGCAGTTCTTCCGGCGTGATGAGCCGATAGGTGCCCATCTCGCCAAACACCTTGCGGTACCGACGCACGGCGTAATTGTTCACCTCCGGACTGCTGGTCATGGCAATCATGTAGCCCATGTCCACCAGCTCGAATTGTTCTTCCAGGTCTTCGGTGTAGATGTTGGCCGCGACGGACTCCAGGCCCATTTGCTTGGCACGCCGCACATTGGCCTCGTTGTTGTCGATGAGCACGACGTGGCGATCGTTGTCGTGCAGGTATTTGGCCAGTACGCGCGCCGCCCGGCTGGCACCTATGAAGAGAATGCCGTCGGAGCGCACCTGAATGACGTTGAGTAGGCGGGCCAGCAGGCGGGCTGTCGTCGCATTGATGAGCACCGTGCCCAGTACGATCATGAACACCAGGGGCGTGATGTACTCTGCGCCTTCCACACCGTTGCGCACCAGGGTGATGCCGAAGAGCGAAGCGATGCCTGCCGCTACAATACCACGAGGCCCCACCCAGGAGATGAAAATCTTTTCGTTGAAGCGCAAACCCGAATTCAGGGTGCTCACCAGTACGCCCACCGGCCGAAGCAGGAAAGCCACAATACAGAACAGGGCCAGAGCTCGCCAGTCGTCCAGCAGCAGCTGGAGGTCGGCCAGATCCATATTGGCGGCCAGCAGGATGAAGAGTATGGAAATGAGCAGCACACTCAGCGATTCCTTGAACGAGAGGATCTCCTTGATGCGCGGCACCTCCATATTGCCCAGTACCATACCCATGACCACTACGGAAAGCAGGCCCGATTCGTGGGCCATAATATCCGAGAAAACGAATATGGCCAACACAAAAGCCAGGGTGAACACATTGAGCAGGTAGTGCGGGATGAGGTTATTCTTCAGGAGTTGGTACATCAGAAAAGCAGCCACACCCCCTACGGCCAAGCCGATAAAGAGGATTTGAAAAAAGGAAATGAAGGCCTGGGAGGTCAGCGCCACCGAACCGGCCGAGGAGCGGATAAATTCAAAGACCAGTACGGCCATCAATGCCCCGATCGGGTCGATGAGGATGCCTTCCCACTTCAGCACCGTAGCTACATTGCGGGTGAGCGGGATGTTTTGCAGGATCGGTGCGATCACGGTAGGCCCCGTCACAACGACCAGAGCCCCAAACAGCATCGAGATCTGCCAGCTCAGCCCCATAAGGTAGTGGGCAGCCAGGCCGGAGCCAATAAAGGAAATGGTCGTACCGACGGTGATCAACCTCAGGATGACCTTGCCGACGCCGGCGACCTCCTTGCGCTTGAGCGTGAGGCCGCCCTCGAACAGGATGATTCCGATGGCCAGGGAAACAAAATAGAACAGCGATTCGCCCGGAAACAAACCCGTGTGGGTTTCTTCATTGTAGATGGGCTGGATGAGTTTCATGCCGTTTGGGGTCCATAAGGTGGACAGGGGCCCGACCAGCAAGCCCACGATGATGAGCGGCAGAATAGCCGGGACTTTAATCTTCCAGGCAAACCACTGTGCCAAAATACCCAGAATGATGATGCCGGCGAGTTCGATCATAGGCCATTGGAGTGCTTAACGGAATTAACGTACGGAAAATACAAAAAGATTTGGCCCCTTGCCGGTCGGCGCTTTCGGCTCCCACAGCAAGAGGTACAAGACGTGGATTTACCGCCTTTTCCGTATTTTTGTCTTTTCTGATAAAGGCTATCCATCCAACATTGTTCATGGGACAAACGGTAAAGGAACTCAACCGAAGGCGTACCTTCGGGATCATCAGCCACCCCGATGCAGGTAAGACCACCCTGACCGAGAAGCTCCTCCTCTTCGGCGGGGCCATTCAGGTTGCCGGGGCGGTGAAGTCCAACAAGGTCAAGCGCAGCGCCACCTCCGACTTTATGGAGATCGAGCGGCAGCGGGGCATTTCCGTGGCTACCTCCGTCATGGCGTTCGAATACCGGGGCCTGAAGATAAATATTCTGGATACACCCGGCCACCAGGACTTCGCCGAGGACACTTACCGCACCCTCACTGCGGTGGACAGCGTGATCGTCGTCATCGATGTAGCCAAAGGTGTAGAAACCCAAACCGAAAAGCTGGTAGAGGTCTGCCGCATGCGCAAGACCCCCATGATCGTCTTCATCAACAAGTTGGATCGCGAAGGCCGCGACGGCTTCGATTTGCTGGACGAACTGGAGAATAAACTCGGCCTTACCGTGCGCCCCCTCAGCTGGCCGATCGGCATGGGCCAGCGCTTTCAGGGCGTGTACAACCTGTACGAAAAGAAGCTGGTGCTCTTCCGCCCCCACGGCAAACAGTCGGAAGAGGAAGTGGTCGAGATCACCGACCTCACCGACAGCAGCCTGAACGAGCTGGTCGGGGAAGCTGATGCCGACGAGCTGCGCGAAGACGGACATATGATCGAAGCGGGATATCCGCCCCGTTCTCTTTTACCACTCTGCAGCTGCCGACGAGCGAACCAGGGTCGGACTCGGGCGGCGCCGGTGACTTCAACACAACAA
>JAJDFU010000282.1 GCA_020528935.1 Saprospiraceae bacterium
CCTGGTCGGGGTCCTGAAGGAGGTCGTTGGTGTCTTCGGCCATGGGTAGGTTAATGTTCAGATAGAATGATACGAACGGGCGATTTGGTTGGGCCAAGCCGTGATGCCCTGCCGGCGGTTCAGAATTTCTGCCGCTCGACGCCCCGGGCCACCAGGCTATCTCCGCAGAGGATGCTTCCGCCGGCATCGGTCAGGGTGTAGGAAAGGATCCCGCCGCCGAGGTACTTCACACCGGAATGGAAAAAGCTCAGCAGGCCTTTGCGCACCATGGCCTCGCCGCCGGAACTCGCCACTTCTACATACAGGATCTTTCCGATCCCCAGTTTTTCCATGCGTTCCTGGCGGAGGGCCTGCGTGATCGGCGACTGCGCTTGTCCCTCGGGCACGGCGAGCAGGTTTACCAGGTATTCCCGGAAGCTGCTCAGCAATTGGGCAGCGGCTTCCCGGAGCGGATTGTTGGGATCCAGGCTCTGTTCCTCCAGCCGGGCGGCCTGTTGATAGGTCTTTTCCAGCGTGTTCAACAGGCCCTTCTGTTCGGTATAGGGTATGCGCAGGTGCTCCTCCAGGTGGATCTGCAGATCGGGGATGCCGGAACGCGAAAGCCGTTCCACGATCTTGGCGAAGAGGGAGAAGACCTGGATCTTGGTGTCCCGGCTGTGGATATCAGTGCTGTAATTAAAGAACTTGAGGATATCGGCAGCAACACTCATAGCGCCGTACACCCCGGTAGCTGCCAGGGAAAAGGGCGCGATGCCGCCGCGGGCCGTTTCGTCGCCTTTGGGCTGGGAAGGGGCGGGCGCCACGCCCCGGGATTGCTCTTCGCTGTCCGCCCGGCCCAGCTGCATGCGCTGCAGCCAGTCTTCCAGCTGGATCTGCAGGAGCTTGTAGCCGGTAAAAGGCTGGAGCAACTGTTTGTCCTGGGTGAGCAGCAGTCGGTCGCCGGGCTCCAGTTGCCCGCGGACCTCTTCGGCCATCTGCCGGGCGGCGTCGAGGAAGGATTGATAGGCGGTCAATTCCGCAAAGTAGCCGAAGGATTCATCGGTGGTGATGGCATTGGCAATGCCTTCCGACTTGCCGGTGAGCAGCTCCTGTTTTTGTTTTTCCTTCTCCAGGGCCGCTTTTTCCTTCTCCAGGGCAAAGATCTCTTTTTCGTATTCCAGGCGTTCGCGTTCCTGCTTGAGTTTTTCGGCTTCTTTGTTGGGGTCCATAGTTCAGCTTTTCGGTTTCCAGATATTCGCGGATCAGTCCCGGATGATGATCTGCTCGCTGCGCATACCCGACGGGCTGGTCAGGCGCACGATATACACTCCCGCAGGCAGTGCTGCGGCATTCCACTGGCGAGTGAAGAAACCCGCCGGCTGCCACTCCCGGATCAGTGGCTCCACTTCCCGGCCGGTGGCGTCGAAAACGGTCAACTGCACCGGACCGGCTTCAGGCAGCACGTACTGAAGCTGGATGAGCCCGGCACCGGGGTTCGGGAAGGCGTGCAGGCGCAATTCCGACCGGGGCGGGGTGGCGGCCCCGGTGCTCACCAGTTCATCCAGCCGGATCACGTGAAAACCGTACGGGGCCAGGTCGCCGAACCGGATAAGGCGGAAGGCGTCGATCTCGACCGTCAGGCTGGAATCCCGCAGAAGATCGGTGGCCTCGTACGTGCCGGATGGCAGGGTAGAACTCAGGGTGTAGAGCTGCAGATCCTCTACTGCCTGATTTTGCAGGTTGAGCACGATGACAAAACGATCCTCGTCCTGCTCCCGCAAAAAGGCGTACACGCCATTGGTAAAGACCGGAGCAATCGGTTCGTAGTGACCGTGCTGAAGCGCAGGCTCCCGGTTGCGCAGTTGGATGAGTTCGCGGTAGCGGTTCAGGATGGAAGTCGCTGAAGCGGACTGCGTCTCTACGTTGTACGTGCTGTGCGTGGAGGGTATAGGAATCCAGGGGGTACCCGTGGTAAATCCCGCCTGGGGACCGTCCGTCCACTGCATGGGCGTGCGAATGTTGGGGTCGGGCTTGGTGCCGGTCATGCCGATCTCCTCGCCGTAATACATATACGGAATGCCGGGCAGCAGGAGATACATGGACGCCACCAGTTTGGCCCGCTCCGGATCCTCGCCCAGCACACTCATGATGCGGTTCTGGTCGTGGTTGGCGGCAAATACCCCGTACTGCAAATGGGGATAGATGTCGTACGCTTTTTGCATTTCGAAAGCGACCGGCTCAAAAGTGCCGAAACCGGCCGAGCTCAGCAGCCCGCCTGCCAGGTCGAAATCGAAGCAGTAGTCCAGGCGGTCGCCGGTCACGTAGGGCAGTATGTTGCTCGAACTGCTCCACACCTCGCCCACTGCAAAGGCGTCGGGCTTCACCGATTTGATGTGGTCGCGCCAATCCTCCAGGAATGCCAGGGTTTCCGGCTGGTGCTCCTGATCGGGGCCGTTCTCGAACAGGTGCTTGATGGCATCCAGCCTGAAACCGTCCACGCCCACTTCGTCCAGCCAGTACCCGGCTATGGCAAACATGCTGTCCTGCACCGGCGCATAGCGGTAGTTGAGGTCCGGCATGCCGCTCCAGAATACGCCGTAGTAATACTCGTCGTTGCTGGCGTGCCACACGTCCTGCCCCCAGGGGCCCTGATAGTCGGGCAGGGTATCCGACCAGACGTAGAAGTTGCGAAAATGGGGGTCGCCCTGTGCGGCCTTGAGGAACCACGGGTGCTGGGAGGAAGAGTGGTTCATCACGTAGTCGAGGATCACGCGGATGCCGCGCTGATGAGCTGCATCCAGGAAGGCCTTGAAGTCGGCCATGGTCCCGTAGTCCGGATTTATGCTGCGATAATCCACCACGTCGTAGCCGTGGTAGGAGGGGGAGGGGTGAATGGGCATGAGCCAGATGCCGGTAATGCCCAGGTCGTCGGTGGTGGAGGGGTCCCCGTCGTTGAGGTAATCCAGTTGCTGGATGAGGCCCTGAAAGTCGCCTATGCCGTCGCCGTCGCTGTCGTAGAAGCTGCGCACAAAGATCTCGTAGAACACCCTGCCGTTCCACCAGTGCACATTGTCCCAGTCGCGAGGCTCAACGGTGATGTAGTCGGGCAGGAGCAGAGTGTCGGCCATACCGTTCCCGCGCACGATCAACTGCACGTCGTACTGGCCGGGCTCCTCGTAAAAGACGGTGGCCAGGTCGTCGGTAAAGCGCTCGGGATCGCCCCCTTCAAACGTCCATTCCCATTGTTGTACAGGTCCGGTGGACGTGCTTTCAAAGAGGACGATACCTTTCGAAAAGAGGGTGGCATTCGTGACCGTGAAACGGGCTTCCAGAGGAGCGTTGGGATCCTCGGGTTCTTCGTCGTTGTACCACACCAGGATCGCGTTGTTGCTGTCTTGGACCGTGTAAACGCGATTGGCGCCTCCGCCGGGAAACTCCTCGGTGCCATCCCAGAGCCCGTTGATGCGGAATTTATACTGGATCTCCTGGCCCACCACAAATCCGTTGAGGGTCACCTCGTAGATGCTGTCGGCATTTTGGTCGGCCAGCGGGATCAGCGGATCGCTGCCCCAGCCGTTGAAGCTGCCGGCAACATCTACAAAGTCAGTAGCCGGGTCGAAGCGTCCCTGATCGATCAGGTAGCTCATATTCACCTGGAAGGTGACCGGCACGGCCTGCAGTGAGGTGCTGGAAAAAACGAAGGCCAGCAGCACGGCCCCCAAAAAGTAACCAATGCTCTTCATGGATCGGCGTTTTAGAAGGCGATTTATGCGATTCCGCGCAAAGCACCAATGACAAATGCTATTTTACGGTAATTCAGCCATATAAGGGCTTGGCGGGATTTCGCTTTCGGAGCGAACGCAGCCAAATTTTATTCTGAATCAGGCGTCTGGAGGGAGCGTTTACACCGATACGAGACCGAAGCACCATTGGGGATAAAATTTGGCAAGAGCAGCCCAAAGGGTGAGATCCAAGTAAATTTTTTAACGTAAAATTATTGCATTAAGACTTGACTGTAGTCAATTATATCTGCATGTTGAAATCGTTCATAAAACGGTAGTGCGCCCGGTTCTCTCGGTCCTGCCGGCTTCCATCCAGACGGCTTACTGCAAAATTTTGCCAAAGAACTGTCTTCCTTTGGCTGAACACCCTTTTGCCAATAAAAAAACCAAGCAGTGAAAACAATGTTCTTGTGCCTCTGGCTGTGCCTTCTGTTGTGGAGTTGTCAGGCCCCGAAGCCGGAAGAACCGGCCTGTCCCCAGTCGTTTCAGCCCGCGGCCCGGATCGAGGATTCGGACTGCGACAATCCCTGCACCTTCGGCTATGCGGGGACGGTCGAATTCCGCAGCGGACTCCTTCTCGTCCATTGCCGGGAGATCGAATCGGGGCTCCGCATGTACCTGCATCGCTTGCCGCAGGGGGGCGGAGATGCCGCGCCTATCCCGGTTGCGGTCATCGAGGCTCCGGCTTCCCCCGCAGTTCTGTCCGAAGGCTTGTTTTGCCGGCACGATCTTCAATTCGAAAGTCAGGAGGGCCATATTCCGTTCCGCGATGTGCTCTTTACGGCCGATCCCGAGCGCAATCTTGCCCGGATCTATATGATCCCGGGGCCGGATGTTGCCGGTCGACTGGCGGATGCCACATTTCGTTGGACCTTATCCACCCGGGAGCCTCTTCCGCTGCAGTAGAAATTCGGGTAAAGACGACCAAGCGCGGAAACCCCGAACCATGCATACGGCAGCAGTCAGTGCACCAGCCACTGCACGTCGCTCACCATGCACACGCCCCCGGCATCGGCCAGCAGGGCGCGAATCGGCTCGCGTATGCGTTCGAACTCGGGCTCGGTACAGCCCACCAGGAAGTACGCATTGCTGAATGCTTCGGTGAGCCCCTCGCCGTCCTGCAGGCCGCGGTCGCCTCGTCCCCGGGCGCCCTTCCAGTAGGTATAGCCTCCGATCTCGTGTTCGTTGAGGAGGCTCACCAGGCGCCGCACTTCCAGGGTGTTGATCACGATCTCCAGCTTTTTGTAGGCTTGCATGCTCTAGTTCAGGATTTGATTGAGTAGAAAATAATACAGCGGTATTCCCAGTATAATATTAAACGGAAAAGTGATGGCTAGAGACATGGGCACGTACAGGCCGGCATTGGCTTTCGGTATGGAAATGCGCATGGCCGCCGGCACGGCGATGTAAGAGGCGCTGGCACAAAGTACCGTGAGCAGCAAGGCATCGCCCTTGGACAACTCCAGCAGCCAGGCCAGCCCGATGATGAGGGCGGCGTTGAACAGGGGAATCAGTACAGAGAAGCGCAAGATAAAGCCTCCCGACCCCCTCAGGGAAGCCAGTCGCTTGCCGGCCAGCAGGCCCATATCCAGCAGGAAAAAAGCCAGCATGCCCTTGAAGATACCGTCGGTGAACGGCAGCAGGGCATGTACGGATTTGTCAGTGGAAACGATGCCGATGAGGAAACTGCCCAGTATGAGCACCACCGAACCGTTGGTGACGGCTTCGCGCACTATCTGCCGTACGGAAGGCGAACGGGCGGAGCCACCCGTTTCGTTCCGGTCGTAAAGGTTGAACAACAGCAGCCCGACGATGATGGCCGGCGCCTCCATGAGCGCCATGGCCGCCACCATGTAGCCGCCGAAGGGTTCCTGGTTTTCTTCCAGGAAATTGATGGCCGTGATAAAGGTTACGGCACTTATGGAGCCGTAGGTCGCCGCTATGGCGGCGCTGTCGTAGAGGTTGAGCCGCCGGCGCAGGATGAAAAAGGCGTAGAGCGGTACCAGCAGGGCCATGCCCAGGGCCAGGGCCAGCACCTTGAAAATATCCATGCTCAGGCCGCTGTGCGCCAGCTCGGCACCTCCCTTCAGCCCGATGCAGAACAACAGGTAGTACGACAGAAAGCGGGAAAGGGCCGTGGGTATGGCCAGGTCTGAGCGGATCCAAACCGCGAGGAGACCCAGAAAGAAGAACAGAATAACGGGATTGAGCAGATTGCCGATCAGTACGTCTGCACTCATTTAGCCCGGATTATGCATGAATTTACGCAACTATACCGCTATCAGAAAGGATTGGGAACCCTTTCTACCCTGTCCTGACATCCGCAGGATCGTCATGGATCAGCATCCCCATTGGGGTGCATATCAAATAAGTGATTACAATCCAAAACCCTGATACCGCATGGACGAACAACATTTTACCATTCGTCAGCCCAAGGGGCGGAATATGCGGTGCATTTTCCGGCTTAGGTGTCGAATAGGTCCAGAATGCGAATGTAGGGCAAAGAACTCAAATGGCTGAGCGGGAGATGCGATGGGCAGATCGCACTTGCCGCCGGTGCGAAGTGGCCTGCGTGAAACCGCCCGGGGCCAAAGAGCTCCGGGCGGCATCTTCGGGCTCAGTGCCACTCAGCGGACCCAAAGGATGAAAGCCGCGGCGTAAGGCAGCAGAAAGATAAAGGCGTCGAAGCGATCCAGCAGGCCGCCGTGGCCCGGCAGAATGGTGCCCGAATCCTTGACCCGGGCGCTGCGCTTGAGCATGGACTCCACCAGGTCGCCTATGCCCCCGAAGATAACCACGATCAGGGCCAGCGCGAGCCATTGCCACAGCAGGAGCTCGCCCAGCAAGAGGCTGATCAGGCAGGCGATGCCCAGAGTGATCAGGGCTCCACCCAGGGTGCCTTCCCAGGTCTTTTTGGGCGATATGCTGGGAAACAGCGGGCGCCGGCCCAGCCGGGAGCCTACCAGGTAGGCGCCGGTGTCGTTCACCCAGGTGAGCAGCAGCAGCCCCAGGACCGTATTGGTGCGAAAGCTGCCGTTGTCAAAGGCGATGAAATGGAGGAGGGCGAAGGGAATGCCGATGTACACCATGCCGGTGATCATGAAGGCGATGTTCTGAAAGGGCCGCTCCGACCTGGAGTAGAGCTCGTAAATAAAGGCCATGAACACGAACGGAAAGAAAAGAATGGAAGCAATAGCGATGAAGCTTTCGGCCCGGGTGAACGACAACTGATAGATGACCACCAGCACCAGCGGCATGAGTCCCATGAGCAGGCCGATGATCTGGCGAAAGAGGTCGCGCCGCTTATGGCGCGCCAGCACCAGGCAGAAAAACTCCCACAGGCAGATGCAGGCGATGATCGAGAACAGGAAAATAAAGGAGTACCGCCCCCCGTACACGCCCCCCAGCATGACGATCACAAAGATTACGGCCGATGACAATCGTCTGATGAGTCCTTTCATCTCAACGCAGGGAGTTGGCCCGGCTTGATGACCGGGCTTGAAAGAAATAGGCCATGCCCAGGATCAGGAATAACGACAACAGGCCCCAGCCCCCGTGCATGGCCTCCTCGCCCGCCTGGGGCTGGAGTAGCGCAACGGTTTCGTCTTTCCAGGCATACTGGGCCAGCACCTGCACGGCACTGTTGGCCAAATGAGCCAGCATGGGCACACAGAGCGACGCCGTACACCAGACCCTGTAGCCCAGCAGCGCGCCCAGGGCCAGGCCAGCACGGCATCCCTGAAACTGCAGGTGAAACAGACTGAATATCACGGCAGCCGTCCAGACGGCCAGGTGGGGGTTGTCCGACAGGCGTTGGAGCTGTTGCTGCAGTACGCCCCGGAAGATCAGCTCCTCGCCCAGGGCCGGCAACAGGGCGATGACCAGCAGGTTGACGAGAAGTTCGGACGGCACCTGCATGCGCAGCAGGGCCAGGATCATGTCCTCGGCCGATTCATCCATGCGCGTCAGCCAGTGGGGCAGGGGCAGGGCCTGGTTGATCTGGTACAGCCATTGGGCGAAGGGAAAAGCCACCAGAATGAATACCATGCCCAGCAGGAGCACCCGGAACGAGGCCGGATGGGCCAGGCGAAGGCCTTCCTTCCAGCGGCTGCCGTAGGCAAAGGCCGTGACGGCCAGGCCCGGCAGGAGAAAGGTGAAGGCGTGATTGATGCCGTTGACGAACCGGACGAGTTGGCGATCGAAACGCGGGCTCTCCGAGCTCAATTGCTCGAGCAGGACGAGCAGGTCTTTCCCGGCCAGTATGCACAGGCCGTAGGCTGCCCCGATGCCGATCAGATAGCCCAGGAAAACGGCTAGAAAGAGCAGGAGAACAATGTGGACAGGAGAAGGGGCCAAAGGCGAGCCGTCAGCGCGGGGCTGGGGTGAGGGCATAGCGCATTTTTGGTAAATTTACAGCTTCTTTCGGTTTTTGTGGATTCAACGAATCAACCCCTTATGCCCCGGCTCAGCGTCAACCTCAATAAGGTCGCTCTCCTTCGCAACGCCCGCGGCGAGAACCTGCCCGACCTGGTGCAGGTGGCTCGCGACTGCGAGCACTTCGGCGCCGAGGGCATCACCGTGCATCCCCGTCCCGATCAGCGGCACATCCGCTATGCCGATATTCCCGCCCTTAAGGAGGTGGTGACCACCGAACTGAACGTGGAGGGCAATCCCACCGACTCCTTCCTGGACCTGATGCTGGAACATCGCCCGCACCAGGTCACCCTGGTGCCCGATCCGCCGGGCGCGCTTACCTCCACCGGTGGCTGGGACACCCTCGGACAACAGGCTTACCTGCGCCGGGTGATCCGGCGGCTGCAAGAGGCCGGCTGCCGCGTTTCGGTCTTCATCGATCCGGAGCCGCGTTTTGTGGAGGGTGCCAAAGACTGCGGGGCCGATCGGGTAGAACTGTTCACCGGGCACTACGCGCGCCGCTATGCCCAAGGCCGCGAAGAAGCGATAAGGCCCCACCGCCAGTGTGCCGAGCAGGCCCTTAATTCGGGCATCGGCCTCAACGCCGGGCACGACCTCAACCTCGACAACCTCCATTATTATTGCCGGGCAGTACCGGGCCTGCTGGAGGTCTCCATCGGGCACGCCCTCATTTGCGACGCCCTCTATCTCGGCCTGCGCAATACCGTGCAGCAATACCTCCGGCAGCTTAAGT
>JAJDFU010000648.1 GCA_020528935.1 Saprospiraceae bacterium
GCCCGGTGGAAAGCTCAGGTAGCGCTCCGGGGCCAGGGGGCCTTGCCGTTCGAGCACCCGGCCGGCCAGCAGCTGCAGCAGCTGGGTGTCCTGCGGTAGGGTGAAATAAGCCGGATCGCCGTTCCGGTAAGCCATATGGGCGTACCGGATCATCCGCGCCGGCGACAAGAGGTCACCCAGGCCGTATTCCCCTTGCAGAAAGCGGTCCAGGCTGTCGATGGCCTGCAGGGTAGCGGGCTCAAAAACCGCCTGCCGGCTGGTATCCTCCATGCGCAACACGGCCTCGAAGCCGCGCGCCCCCGGGCAGTGGGTGTCGAAAAACTGAAACGCCCGGCGCTGGGGGTGGTCGCTGCGCAGGTCTTCCAATACGTAATTGTTGAGCCGAATGCGCTGTATGCCCGCCAGGGCCAGTGCGATCAAAGCGACCGAAAGCCCCAGTACCAGCATGCGGTGCCGAATGATCCCGTTGAAGAGGCGGTTCAGTACGCCTTCCCAGGGCAGATGCCGCTGATGCAGCTGCCGGCTGAGTCGCGGCCAGCTCAGCACGGTAGCCGGAATGATGGCGTAGGTGGCCATCAGGGCAAAGAACAGGCCGGCTGTGCCGTACCAGCCCAATTCCACCAGGGGCAAAAAGCTGGAGGTCGTCAGGGTGAGGAAGCCCACGGCCGTGGTGGCCGTCGTGAGCAACGTGGCCCAGCCCACTTCCCGCACGGCTTTCAGCATGGCCGGCAGGGGCAGCAGTCCATACCTGCGGTTGAGCTGGAAATGGGTGATGAGGTGCACCGCGTCGCTTATGCCGATCACCAGCAGCATGGTGGGTATAATGTTGGAGATGAAATCGAACGGCCGGCCGGTGAGGGCCAGGAGCCCGGCGGTCCAAACTACCGCGACAAACACTACGGCCAGCGGCAGCAGTATGCCGCCGGCGGAGCGATAGGTCAGGGCCAGAAACAGTACGATGACCCCTACGGATAAACCGGTGAAGAGTACCGTTTCCCGGCGTATGGTGCGCACGATGGTGGTCTGCCCAAAGCACTTGCCCGCGATGTGTACTTCCCGGAAGGCGTATTCCTGCAGCAGGTTTTCCACCTCGTTGCGCAGGTCCGTGCAGAATCCGTCATCGGCCTCGCTGGTGTGATGCACCTGGATGACCAGGGCCGGCACACTCGCGCTGAGAAAAACCCCGCCCAGGAAGGGGTCGCGGGCCAGGCGCTGGCTGTCGGCCCGGTAGCGGCCGGGCTCGTCCAGGTGCAGGTAGGGCCGGGAGAGCGTGCGCGGCCCTACCGGAGAAGGATTGCGTTGCGGGTAGCGCAACCGGGTCGGGCTGAGCACCTGCGTGCTCCAGTCCTTGGCGTTGAGTGCTTCGGTGAGGCGATCTGCCCGTTGCAGAAAGGAGCGGGAAAACACCTGTCCGTCGGCCACTATGCCCAGCAGAAGGTAATCGTTGTCGTTGCCGAACCGGGCCTGAAAGTCCCGAAAAAAAGACGTGCTGGAGTCGCGCAGCGGAAACAGCCGTTCGATGTCGTAATCGAAGCGGATGTCCGGCAGTTGCCAGGCCCAGAAAGCCGTTGCGGCCAGCACCAGTACCATGGACAGCCTTAGCCATACCAGCGCAGAGTTCATAAGCAGAGTTGTGCGGGCCAGGCCACGGCGACATACGTGCCGTGATGCGAGAAGGAAACAGGAACGCTGCGGGAATGGTTGGGCTGAACTACGGACGGGATGCCCCCCCGGGGAGCCTGCAGGCACCAGCTGTGCGGGTCGGGAAAGTAGTCCTGCACGACCTGCTGCATCAGGGAGCGCACCGCCAGGCCGGGCGATTGCGCAGTTGGCCGGGGGCTGGTTTTCCAACGGGGAGCGGGATCACCGGCCCGCCAGCAAAGCGCCAGCATAAGGTCGGCCTGCAACCGCCATGCCACGGGATAAGTACCCTGTACGCCCCGGATGAGCCCGTGCCAGCCGCTTTCCCGCTCTTCCAGTCGGAGGGTCGTGTAGCGCTTGGGTTGGAAAGGCCGCGCGGCATCCAGGCGGGCTTCGAGCTTGTAGGCACTTTCCTTGGCGGCCCACATGGCCCAGCGATGCAGAGCCTTCCTTGCCAGGGGGCGTTCTGCCTCGCTCAGCACCTTGTTCCAGTAGCGCTGGCTGCGCCGGACCGCCATTACAGGCAGTGCGCGGCGATCAATGAGGTCGGTTCCGATCAAGCCTCGATCTTTTCCGAAATGACGGCCAGGGCCTCTTTGACGGTGATCATGCGCTCGGCCGATTCGTCGTCGATCTCGATGTCGAAGGCGTCTTCTGCATCCAGAATGATATCTACCAGATTGGCCGAATTGATGTGAAGGTCGTCGATCAGGTGGGTGTCGCCGTCTACCTTTTCCAGGAGTGTTTCGTCCTCGAGGTACGGCTTGATCACCTCCTTGAGCTTTTCGATAAGGGCGTTTTGGTCCATAGCTCGGATTATCTGCGAAAGATAAGCACGCTGTTTACATCCCCAAAGCCGAAGCTTGCTTTAGCTATAATGCGCGGGGCCTGCGAATGGTTTTCCCCCACGATCCGCTCCGCGGCGATCTGTCCCCCGATCTGGGGGTGCAGGTCTTCGCAATTGAGTGAGGGGTGGAGGAAGCCTTCGTAGAGTTGGATCACCGTGGCCACGCATTCGATGGCCCCGGCGGCGCTCAGGCAATGTCCGATCATGGATTTGAGGGCATTGACGTAGGGAAAGTCTTTCCCGCGGCGATCCAGAGCCCGGGTCCAGGCGTGAATTTCCAGGGGGTCCCCCATGGTAGAGGTGAGGTGGCCGGAAATGGCGTCTATATCGGTGGCCTCCACGCCGGCCTGATGCAAGGCTCCTTCGATGCATCGGCGCACCCCTTCCGGGTTGGGCGCCGTCATGCTGCCGCCCTGTCGCTGGCCGCCGCTGAGGCTGTAGCAGCCCAGCACCTCGCCGAAGACGGTTGCGCCGCGGGCCCGGGCGGATTCCCACTCCTCCAGCAGCAGCGCGCCGGCGCCCGAACCGGGAACAAAGCCGGAGGCGCTGGCACTCATGGGCCGGGAGCCGCGTTGGGGATCGCCGTTGTGTTTGCGGGTGAGCACGCGCAGGGCATCGAAGCCGCCCCAGATGTAGGGGCCGTCGGTATCGCAGGCGCCGCACAGCATGCGCAGGGCCCCGCCCCGCCGGATGTGTTCGAAGGCCAGGCGCACGGCTTCGGTGCCGGTGCTGCAGGCCGAGGCGTTGGTCGTTACCCAGTTGCCCAGGCCCAGGCGCCCGCTGAGGTAAGCGCTGATGCTGCTGGGCATGGTCTGGGGGACGGTCTGGCTGCCCAGGCGCTTGACCCGGCCATCGTCGATGAGGCGCATGCCCCGGCTCAGGGTGCGCACCCCCGAGATACCGCCTCCAAAGACACAGCCGGTATCCCAGTCGGGCTCCTCCTGCTCGCGGGGCAGGCCGGCCTGTGTCCAGGCTTCCTCGGCGGCGATGATTCCGTACAGGAGATTGTTGGCGTCCCACTGCCGGCGTTCCAGGGCCGTGAAGTGCCGCTCTTTCAGCGCCTCGCTGAGCGATGGCTGGCCACCGATACAGCAGCCGAAACCGAGCGCCTCCAGGTCCGGAAAATGCCGGATGCCGGAGATGCCCCGCCGGAGGGCCTCGGTGAAGGCGGGCCGGCCAATGGCATTGGGGGCTACCACGCCCATACCGGTGATTGCCACGCGCCTGGGTTTCATGCCTGCGATTTAATCACCATGCCGGACATATTGCCTTTGCAGACGGTTTCGCCCTGCTGGTTGGTCATGGTACAGCGCACTTTGAGCTTGCCGAAACGCCAGTACACTTTCTCGGCCGAAACGGTCACGCGCTCCCCGGGGCGCACCATCTTCAGGAAGTCCACATTGGTCGAGGTAAACGCAAAGGCATCCAGAAAGCCGCTTCGGTAAACGCCGCTCAGAAAGATGCCGAAGGCCACCAGTCCGATCTGAGCCATGCACTCAATGAGGATAACGCCGGGCGTAACGGGGTTTTCGGGGAAATGGCCGCGGTAGAAGTCCTCATCCGCACGAAACGTGTATTCGCCCTGGATCGACTCCTCGTCGATCTCCAGCAGCCGGTCCACAAAGAGGAACGGGCGGCGATAAGGCAAAAGGTCCACCAGGCGTTGAAGTAAGTTCGCTTTCTGGGATGTTTCCAAGGGTCATACGATTTTTTCACCGCCATCAACCGGTACGATGGCTGCATTGATCCAGGAGGCTTCGTCGGTGCAGAGCAAATATATGACATTGGCCACATCGGCGGGCCGGGTGAGGCGCCCGAGCGGATTTCGCCGGCGGGCGTGTTCCAGCAAGCGTTCCTGGCCGGGGATGAGGCGCAGGGAGGGCGTGTCGGTGATGCCGGCCTGGATCAGGTTGCTGCGAATGCCGTGCGGACCAAACTCGCGGGCCATGGAGCGCGACAGGGCCTCCAGGGCCGCTTTGGCTGTGCCCACCTGGGCGTAGTGCGGCCAGGCGCGTTGGCTGCCCTCGCTGGTGAGGGCCAGGCAGCGGGCATCGGCAGCGAACAGCCCCGCTTCGAAGAGGCTTCCTGCCCATTCGTAATAACTGGTTGCCATGGCCTGAAGGGTGAGGGCAAAATCGTCGGGGCCGGCCAGGCGCGCCTCGCCGGCAGCTTCGCCGGCTTCCGGGGCCAGGCGCCGGAGGTTGCCCCGGGCAATACTGTGCAGTAGCAGACGCACCCGTCCGCCTGCCTGTTCCCGAAGGGCCGCCACCACCCGCTTGCGATTGTCGGCCAGCAGCGCGTTCAGGTTGTGCGTCTGCAGCTCCACGCCCTGCTGGCGCAGTTCGGCCCAGACGGGCTCCAGGGCGCGCTGCTGCTGCCGCCGGTCGCGGTGCAACACGCACAGGTGCATGCCCTCGCGGGCCAGGCGCCGGGCAGCAGCCAAGCCCATGCCGCTGCTGCCGCCCAGGATGACGGCCCAGTAGTTTTTTCCGGAAAAGTATCCCATATCAGGTCCAGTGTAAGAGCATGCGTTGGGCCGAAAAGCCCGGGCCGAAACTGAGTACCAGCCCCCGCTGGCCCGGAGCCACACCCTGCTGCTGAATGTAGTGAAGCACGTAGAGTACCGTCGCGCTGGACATGTTGCCGTAATCTCGCAAGACGGCCTTCGTGACGTCTATATTCTTGCCGTGTGGATGCAGCATGCTTTCTACGAGCTGCACGATTTTCTTGCCGCCCGGATGAAATACAAAATGGTCAATATCCTCCAGCTTCAGTCCGTGTCCGGCCAGAAAACCCGGGAGGATGTCCGGAAAGTGCGCGGAGATGGTGTCGGGAACACGGGGATTGAGCACCATCTGGAAGCCGTCGTCGTTCACCCGGTAGCCCATCATGTCGATGGCATCGTAAAAATGGTACATGCCGTGAGGCCCCAGTTGAGGGCCGGGTTTGTCCTCGTCGAAGCCGAGGATCGCACAGGCCACTCCGTCGCCAAAGATGGCTGTGCTGACGATGTTGGTCATGGAGCGATCGCCCGCCTGGAAGGTACAGGAGGGAAATTCGGCAGCCAGGATGGCGGCTCGCTTGCCGGGGTTGGCCTGCAGCAGCTGGCGGGCGTAGATCAGGGCCGAAACGCCGGCGGCACAACCCATCTCGGTGACGGGCAGGCGAAGCACGTCCTGCCGCATTTTCAGGCGGTTGATGAGGTAGGCATCCAGCGAGGGGATCATGAAGCCGGTGCAGCTCACGGTAATGATCATATCCAGGTCGTCCGGCCTCAACTGCGCCCGCTCCAGAGCCTCTTTCAGCGCCTGCTCGCCGAGCTCGATGGCGTAGTGGATGTAGCGGTCGTTGCGGGCCTCGAACGACTCGTTGCGGATCATCTGCTCCGGCGGGGTGACCGTGTACCGGCGATCCACCTGCGCGTACTGGAAGATGCGCAGGGCCTTGCGCCGAAAGCGTTCGTCCTGGCCTTCCAGCCATTGTTCGGCATAGGCTATCGCCTGATCCACGGTCTTCTCCATCTCGGGTTGAGCCGTCGCGGTAGCCAGTATTTTGGGTGATCTCGGGTTCATGTGCGGGTTTTGTGTAACAACACCTGCCAGCGAAACGCCCATTGCCAGCGGAGGTTGTGTGCATAGGCTTCGGCGGGCGGCACGAGCGCTTCCCAATCGGCGCGGCAGAACCCTTTGCGAATAGAGATGAGCCCGTCGTGCCGGGCCATGTAGGGCACCCGGAAAAGGGCGCAAAAAAGCCGGAATGCCGAATAGGCCACCGGGCTGCGATGCAGATCGTTGATGAGCACGTAGGGGATGCCGGCCTGCTGGATCTTAGCCAGCAGCTGACAGATCTCCGGCTCGGCAAAATGGTGGAGAAACAAACTGCACAGGACCACATCCACCTCTTTCGGAAAGGGTTCGGCAAACACATCCGCGCGGTGGATCTCGATATCCGGATCGAGGGCACAGCGGGAACGGGCGTATTGGACGGTATGCGGATTGGCATCCCAGCCCGTCAGTTCCATGGCAATGCCCCGGTCTTCGCCCCAGCGGGCGATGGCCCGCAGGGTGTCTCCGCCGCCGCAGCCCAGGTCGAGGATGCGACAGGGATGGGTTTTGCACCAGCGCTGTCCGGCCTTTTGCATCAGTTCGTCCAATCCGCGCAGGATGAGCCGGTGGCCGCCCAGCAGGCGGTTGACCCGCTCCAGGCTTCGGAGAGCTCCTTCCAGTTCCGGCCCCCGGATGTCGAGGTCATCCATGAGCTCTTCCTGGCTGGCGCGTTGGGAGAAGTCAAGAAACATAGTCAGGCGTTCCGTGTGTGCGGCGGATGATTTGATGCAATACGGGCGGAAAATAGCGAATTGCCCGCAAAGCGAGGTCGGTCAGGCCGGGCGTGCCGAAGAAGGCCTGTACCTGCCTGCCCCACCACAGGCGATGCGAAAAGTGCCGGCGCCAGGAGCGGGTGTAGTTCCGTTGCATGTCCGTGCGGCTTATGCGGCCGTCCAGAAAGGCGTGGACCTGCTCGCCGGCCAGCCGGCCGGCGCCTATCGCCATGGCCATGCCGTTCCCGCAAAGCGGGCTGATGAGGCCGGCCGCATCGCCCAGCATGAGCACCTGGCTTTCGCGCTGCGTTTTGCGGGCAAATGACACATTGGAAATGACCAGCGGCCGCTTCCACAGCCGTTGCCCGTCGCCCAGCAATTGCTCCAGCACCGGATTGGCGCTCAAAAAAAGGCGTTCCAGCTGCTCCAGGCTGCCGGCTTGCCGCAGGGCTTCCGTCCGGACCAGGTAACATACGTTCACCACCCCGCTCTCCACCTGCGACACCCCGCAGTAGCCCTGCGGAAAATTGTGGAGCTGCACTTCGTCTTCCGGGCAGCCCGCCCAGGCCATGTGCTGCTTCACCGCCATCCAGGGGGCCGTTCGGTCGGCAAAGGGGCGCTGCAGGACTTTGTCCACGATGGATCGCTTGCCCGTGGCGTTGAGCAGGACCCGGGCGCGAAAGCGATCCCCGGTCTGGGTGCGCACTTCGCCGCCGTCCTCATCCAGGTTCAGGGCCAGCACTTTTTGCCGGGTGTGGATGTGGGCGCCGGCCTCTGTTGCGCGCTCGGCCAGGAAGTGGTCCAGGGCGTAGCGGCTGAGGCCCAGGCCGCCCAGCGGCAGCTGCTGGCGAACGGGCGTGCCTCCCGGCCCGGTGAGCAAAAGGCGGCTCTGCATCTTGGGCTGAAGGGTATAAAGGTCGGCCCCGAGGGATTGCAGATAGGGAACCACCTCCAGGGAAAGGTACTCGCCGCACACTTTGTGGCGGGGATACTCCTTTTGCTCCAGGAGGCGGACCCGATGTCCTGCCCGGGCCAGATAGAGGGAAGCGCTCAGGCCCGCCAGGCCGCCCCCCAGAACGAGTATGTCGGTCACAGGTCCAGTTCGCATCGGATGGTGACTTCAACGCGATTGCCCAGGATCAGGCTTTTTCCGCCCACTCCAAAGTCGAGGCGATCGATGGAAAAGGAACCGGTCAGCAAATACCCGTTCGGCCTGGCCTGGGCATCGAACGGGATGCGCAGATCGCGGGTAGTGCCTTTGATCGTCAGCGCTCCTTCCAGGATCCACTTGTCGCCCTCGCGGCGGATGGAGCGGGACCGGATCTTTATTTCGGGATGGGCCGACACATGGAGGTATTTTTCCTTTTTGAGGTGATCGTCGCGGGCGGAAATGCCCGTGTCGATCGTGGCGGCATCTACAGAAGCCTCCAAACGGCTCTGCTCGGGCTGTTCCGGCGAGAATGAACCCTTGACCTGCATGCCGCTCAGGGTGCCGTCTACCCAGAAGCCGGCATTTCGGATGCGAAACTCCACGCTCGCTGTGCCGGGTACCAGCTCTACGGCCTGCTGGCCGCAGATGGGGAGGGCGAGAAGAAGCAGCGCGCCGAACGGGAAAAGCGATCGAAAGGTAATTGGTGCAGCCATGGGCTTACGCTTGCAGGGCCAGCGGGCGGGACAGTTCGAGCAGTTCGCTCAGGATCATGGCCGTGGCTCCCCACACCACTTTGCCTTCGACCCGGTAGTAGGGTACCCGCTGCAGGGTAATGTGTTCACTAATGCGAATGTCGGTATAGCACTGGGTGTCCCCCTGATGGAAGTGGCGGAAGGGTACCTCGATGATGGATTTGACCTCCGAGGCCTCCGGTACGAATCGGGGTTTGTACTCCAGGTAGCCGATGTAGGGATGGACCAGCAAGTTGCTCACCGGAATGTAGAGCTCGGTTCGCCGGCCGAGCAGCCGGACGCCGCCCCCCCGGCAGCCTACCTCCTCCCCCGCCTCCCGCCCGCCCGTCCCCCCCCGGTGCCCGGCCTCCTTTCCCCCCCGCCCCCCCGGGCCGCCGCCCCGCCCCGCCGCGCCGCTGCGTCCGCCCCA
>JAJDFU010000298.1 GCA_020528935.1 Saprospiraceae bacterium
AAAGACCAGGAGCTGGAAAACCCACAGAGCCATGACGAGCCCCAGGAGCAAATGGAGGAGAGCCAGCTCGATATGAAGCGCAGCCAGCAGCAAAGGCAGCAACAGCAAAACCAAAAAGCCTCGGAGTCGCAGACAAACGCCGCCGAAAAAAGGCAGGAGAAGCCCGAGGAGATGGCCAACGACATGCAAGCCGGCCAAATGCAGCAAATGCAGGAAGACATCGAATCCCTGCGCCAACTGCTGGAGAACCTGGTCGGTCTTTCCTTCGATCAGGAAGACCTGATCGATGCGTTTTCAAAAACCAACCTGAATACCCCGCGCTACGTGGGCCTGATCCAGGAACAATTCAAGCTCAAGGACGACTTTGCCCTTGTCGAAGACAGCCTGCAGGCACTGAGTAAGCGCGTATTCCAGATCGAAAGTTTTGTAACCGAAAAGGTCAGCGAGATCAACGGCAATATTCGCCAGAGCCTGGAAGACCTGGAAGAGCGCCGCCTGGGGCAGGCTACCGATCACCAGCAGCGCAGCATGAAGAACATCAACGACCTGGCGCTCATGCTCAGCGAGGTCATGAACCAGATGCAACAGCAACTGTCCTCCAAAATGAAGGGGCAGCAAATGTGCAGCAAGCCCAATTCTTCCGGGCAGCAGGGCCGCAAACCAATGGACAAGATCGTGGAGGGGCAGAAAAAGCTGAATGAAGATATGCGCAATGCCATGGAGAAGCGCAAGCAGCAACAGGGAAAACAGGGCGATGGCGGCAGCGCGCGGGAGTATGCCGAAATGGCGCGCCGGCAGGCCGAGCTGCGGCGGGCCATGGAAGAAAAGCAAAAAGAACTCCGCCAGCAGGGCAAAGGCAACCCCAAGCTGCAGGAGCTGATCGAACAAATGGATAAGGTGGAAACGGATTTGGTCAACAAAAAGCTGACCAATGAGATGATGATGCGTCAAAAGGATATCCTCAATCGCCTGCTCGAGCACGAAAAGGCCGAGCGCGAACAGGAATACGAGGAGAAACGGAAATCAGAGACGGCACGGGAAACAGAGCGCCAAATGCCGCCTGCCCTGGAGGAGTATCTGCGACAGCGCAAGGCCGAAGTGGAACAGTACAAAACCGTATCCCCAAACCTCAAACCGTATTACAAGACGCTGGTAGAGCAATACCTCAACAGCTTGCAAACGGACTGATACCGTTTAAAAAAAATAAAAAGCTGCATGTTTTTTTTTAAGCGCGTACCAGAGCCTGCAGGCCGGATTTCCTGCCTGCCGATGGCAGGAACGTGCATTGAGCCGGATTTTAGAATAGCCCCCTTTTCCGCATAACCCCATGGATGCATCCAATGCTTGATCCTGAAAAAGGCCTTGGACTAAATCACGAACAGCGGAAATGAGAAACGATCAAATCTTTATGCTGAAACTGCCTTCGGAGCCCTCCAGCATTTCACTGTTGGAGGCATTCGTGGAACGGATCGTACTGAAATACAAGATCCAGCCGGACCTCTACGGCAACATTCTCATCAGCCTTACAGAAGCGGTCAACAACGCCATCATCCATGGCAACCAGCGGGACCGGCAGAAAAAGGTACTGATCGGGATGCAAAAGATGGGCCGGCAGATCTGTTTCAAGGTCTCGGACGAAGGCCGCGGTTTCGACTTTTCCAACTTGCCCGACCCCACCGCTCCGGAGAACCGCTGTGAGTGCGGAGGCCGGGGCGTTTACATCATTCAGAACCTGGCCGACGACGTAGCGTTTCACGACAATGGGAGCACCGTAGAATTGCAATTCAAGTTGTGATGGAGTGGAGTGAAACCAGCTGGCCTGACGAGCCGCAATCCGATGAAAAAGTGCGGTTCTTCTCCGAGTTGGAGGGCTTTGAGCCGCCCGCTGCGGAAGCCTTGCTGCCCTGGTTCCAAAAGGTGATCGAACTGGAAGGAGGACGGCTGCACTTCCTGCAGTTCATCTTTTGCAGCGACGAATATCTGCACCAAAAAAACCTGGAGTATCTCCGGCACGATACCTATACCGATGTCATCACCTTCCCCTATCAGGAACCGCCCGTCGTGGAGGGCGATGTGTTCATCAGTGTGGAACGCGTGCACGACAATGCGCGCCGGCTCGGCCTTTCCTTTTCTTCCGAGTTGCACCGCGTGATGATCCACGGTGTGCTTCACCTGTGCGGTTATACCGATTCCGATCCCGAAAGCCGCCAGCATATGCGCAAGCGGGAGGATGAGGCTCTGCAGCTGCTGTACAACGGGCGCTGAGTGCTGCCGCATCCCTTTTTTTGATCAACTTCTGCTACATTTATGCCGCCAAGCTCCTGCCCTATGAAAGTGCTCAAATTTGGCGGCTCCTCCCTGGCTACTCCCGAACGGATCCGCGCCGTCATGGATATTTTGCGCCCGCGCCTGGAGGCGGGCGAACGGCTTGCCGTAGTCGTTTCTGCCTTCGGCGGCGTAACCGACAGCCTGGTGCAAATGGGCCGGCTGGCCGAGGCCGGCGACCGCAGCTACGAGCAGATCGCTCATTCCTTTAGCCAACGCCATCTGGATACGGCCCGCGAATTGCTGGATGAAACCCACCTGGATATCGTGCGCCCGCAGTTGGAAAAGAACCACGACATTCTGCGCAATTTGCTGTACGGAGTCTTTCTGGTGCGCGAAGCCTCTCCACGAACCATGGACTACATACTGAGTTTCGGGGAACGCAATTCGGCCTTTATCATAGCCCATGCCCTTCAGCAACTCGGTATTCCGGCCGCCTATCTGGATGCCCGCTCCTGCATAAAAACAGATGCCTCGTTCGGAGCGGCCATGGTAAACGCGGGTACTACCTATGCGAACCTGCGGGATGTTTTTTCTCAATGCGTTGATTTACAGATAGTTACAGGTTTTATTGCCTCTACTCAAAGGGGGCTCACCACTACCCTGGGGCGTGGCGGCTCCGACTACACGGCCGCCTTGCCGGGGGCCCCGCTGGATACCGAAGCTATCGAAATCCGGACGGCTGTGGCCGGCGTGCTCACGGCCAATCCGCACAGCCTGCCCAACGCCTCCACGACGCCCACCCCCACCCAACCCACACGTCAGGAACCCCACCCCTTTGCGCCAAAGGTCACTTAACCCCCCCACCAGCAACCATACCATGCCAGAACAAACACACGCACAATCCCGAAAACCAT
>JAJDFU010000600.1 GCA_020528935.1 Saprospiraceae bacterium
GGGGCGGTGCGGTTGCCGGCCCTGGGCGCCGCCCAACGGCCCGTCGAGCCGATCACCTTCACCGAGCCGGGTTGCGGCGACCTGGTAGAGGTTGCGATCCGTCCGGATCTCAGCGTCGTTTTGCTGGACAGCCCCTGGTGGCTAACCGACTGGACGGACTACCCGCGCATCAATAGCGGTTGCGAAGCCAAAAGCCGCAGGGGGCTCAGCCTTCAGCTGGAAGAACTGCTCAAAAAACGCAGAAGCCAGAACCTGCTGATTGCCATGCACCATCCGCTGCACTCCAGCGGCCCTTATGGCGGAGCATTCCCCCTGGAAAAACACCTTTTCCCCCTCACCGACCTCCAGGAAAACCTGTGGATTCCCCTGCCACTGCTGGGTTCGCTCTATCCCCTGTACCGCTCCACCATCGGCGGCCCTCAGGATCTCGCCCATTTTCGCTATACCGAACTCGCCCAGACCATACTGCCGCTGGCCCGGGCCAGCGGGCCGTTTTTGTTTGCTGCGGCCCACGAACACGGCCTCCAGTATTTTCAGGCTGAGCAGCAACACTTCATCGGCAGCGGCTCCGCTGTTCGCACCAGCCCCTTGCATCGCGACCGCGGCGCCCGGTTCACTTACGCGCGGAAGGGCTTTGCCGAATTGCAGTTCCTGCAGGACGGCTCGGTCTGGCTCCTCTTTCGGGTAGCTGAAGCTGCGTATCCGCGCGGCAAGCTCGTCTTTCGCAAGCGGATCAAGGATGCTCTTTCCTACCGCAGCGCGAAGACCCCGCCCTTTGATTTGTACGAAAGCGGGGTAGAACGGGTCACCCGACCCGTTAGCCAGACCGACTTCAGCCATTCTCGCCTCGGAGGCCGGCTGTGGGGAAAGAACTACAGAGCATTGTACAAACACGAGGTGGAGCTGCCCGTCCTGGACCTGAAACGGTATCGCGGCGGGGTTACCCCTCTGCAACTCGGTGGCGGCTACACCACCAACACCCTCAAACTGCTGGCAGCGAATGACCGGCAGTACATCATGCGAAGTGTAGAAAAAGACCCCAGCCGCACCTTGCCCTATCCCTTCAACAAAACCTTTGCGATAGGTGTGGTCCGGGACCAGTTCAGCGGCATTCATCCCTATGCTGCACTGCCACTGCCTGCGCTCAGTGAAGCGGCAGGCATCCTGCACACCAACCCGGAGCTCTACTACGTGCCCCGACAGCCCGGGCTGGCCCCGTACAACAGTGATCTGGGCGATGGGGTATACCTGCTGGAAGAGCGCCCCGACGACAACTGGGAGGATGCATCACATTTTGCCGGGGCTTCCAATATTGTCGGTACTCAGACCCTTTTCGACCGGCTCGTCTCCGACGGAACGCGTCAGTTGGATCAGCGCGCGCTGGCCAGAGCCCGCCTGTTCGACTTACTCATCGGCGACTGGGACAGGGACAGCGACCAGTGGCGATGGGCGGAGCTGCTCCGGGGCGATTCGCTCGTCTACAAGCCCATACCCCGCGACCGGGACCAGGCCTTCAGCCGGTTCAAAGGGTTTTACCTGGACTTGCTTCGCTTTCTGGTGGGCCCGGCCCGGCAATTTGGCACCTATGGGCCGTCCATACCTTACCACATTCGATGGTCGGCCTACAGCGCCCAGGATTTTGACCGCACTTTTCTCACCGAGCTGGAATGGGCCGAATGGCGGGCCGAAGCCGTCCGTCTGCAAGAAAGCCTTACCGATTCCGTGATCGACCGGGCCTTTGCCGAGGCCTGGCCGCCCTTTGTGCACACCCATAGTCCGAAGGTCGTTGAGAACCTGAAGAAGCGTTGCCAACGAAGCCTGGACCTGGCCCGGCGGTTCTACGAGCACGTCTCCCGCCTGGTCGACGTCAAGGGGAGCCTGAACAGCGACCGTTTTGTAGTGGATCGCCTGCCCGACGGCCGAACGCGCGTACAGGTCTGGCAGTCGACCGAGTCGGGGCCACCTGTGCGTTGTTTTGAGCGCACCTTCCACCCCGGAGAAACGCGGGAGATCCGTCTGTACGGGCTCGACGGCGCAGACGCATTCATCCTGCGCGGGCAAAGTAAGCGAAAGACCAGCACCCTGCGCTTGATCGGAGGCCTGGGCCAAGACACTCTGCGCGACGATTCCGGGGTCCGGGGATGGAGGCGGCGCAATATTTACTACGACTTCAAGGAGGAGAACAAAATCCTGACGACCGGCCCGGAGACCCGTATCGTGCGAACCGATGACCCCCGCAAACTCACGTACGACCGCCTCGGGCACGACTACGCCTACAACCGGCTGCAGTTGTTGCCCGATTTCGGCTTCAATCCCGACGACGGCCTTTTCCTCGGCATTTCCAGCGAGCTGAAGACCTACGGCTTCAAAAAAGCCCCCTTTGCCACCCGGCAGCAACTGAACCTTCGCTACGCCATCGGCACGAACGGTTTTTTGGGCAGCTATCGGGCCACGCTGGTGGATGTACTGGGAAAATGGGAGCTCTTCTTTGATTCGTTCTTTTCAAACTTCCTCTACACCAACAATTTTTACGGCTTCGGCAATGACACCCCCAATCCGGAGGAGGCGCTGGGGCTGGAATACAACCGGGTGCGCATGCGCAAGATCCTGCTCTATCCCGCTCTGATGAAGCAACGCACGACCAACAGCCTGATCGCTTTCGGGCCCTGGCTGGAATCCGTGCAAGTGGCACCCACCGGCGATCGATTTATCGACGAGGTCGCCGAAGAACTGGGCCCCAACACTTTCGGCACCAAAACCTTCCTCGGCCCGCGCCTGCTCATCGAATACGACAATTACGACGACGAGGTTTTTCGCACGAGCGGCGTAGCCGTTTTTCTGGAGGCCGGCTGGCGCTTTCAGCTGGAGCGCCCCCAGCGCAATTACCCCTACTTCAGGGCCCACATATCCTTTTACTATCCCCTGGACGCCGGGCGCCGGCTCATTTTCGGCACCCGCATCGGCGGCATCCACCTGTTTGCCCGCACCGGCGAGTTCGAGTTTTACCATGCGGCCACCCTGGGCGGCCTGGGCCCCGAGGTCAACCTGCGCGGCTTCCGGCGCGATCGCTTTGCAGGCCGCTCGGCCTTTTTTCAAAACCTGGAGCTGCAATACAAGCTCTTCGAGTGGACAAACCCCATACTCCCCCTCTCCGGTGGCCTCACGGCGGGCCTGGATTACGGCCGCGTTTGGATGCCCGCAACGCCGAGCGGCAAGTGGCATGTAGGCTACGGGGGCGGCTTTTTTCTCAATCCGCTCGATCTGCTCTCCTTTCGCGCCGGCCTGTTCCGGGGAAACCGGGAAACGACTACCTTTGCGGCTGTCCTGGGTTTTTTCTTTTGAGCGGGCTGTTGGTTTAACCCGGAAAATGCACAGCATTTTAGTCCCCTTGGGCTGACGAATGGTAAAACCCTGTTCGTCCATGCGTGATCAGGCTTTTTGATTGTAATCACGTATTTGATAGGTACTCAAATGTGAGATGGCAACATTTTACCATGGTCCGGGGTATACCGATTACAAGCCTTTACGTATCAACACCTTATACGGCTTTCAGAATAAAATGCCACCGACGAGTAGGACATTTTATCCCTGAAGCCGTATAATGGCCAGGATTTACTTTTAGCAGATCATTGCAAAAACGAAAAACAGATCGCACGATGAGAGAAGGATGGATTAAGATCTTCGCTTCTTCCGAAGAATACCAGGCGCGCATAGCCGACGACGTGCTCAAGCAGCACGGCATCGAAAGCCTGGTGGTGAGCAAACCCGACTCGGCCATACCCAGCATCGGGCAGGCCGAACTGTACACCCCGGCCGAAAAAGCCGAGGAAGCGCGCCGCATACTTCGGGAAGAAAAACTGATCTGACGCCGTGCTACAAACCGCCTATTTCGCCTGCGGCTGCTTCTGGAGTAAAGAATACGCCTTTGGCCGCCTGCCCGGCGTACAGTCGACGCGGGCAGGCTTTATGGGGGGCCATACCCCGCATCCCACCTACCGGCAGGTATGCAGCAAGACGACGGGCCATGCAGAAACCGTGGAGGTAGTCTTCGATCCCGACCGGATCTCCTTTGAGGCGCTTGCTCGCTTCTTCTTCGAGATCCACGATCCTGGTCAGGAGCGACCCAGCCCATATCGATCGGCAGTCTTCTACACCGATCCCGAACAGGAGGCCACGGTGGAGGTCCTGCTGGACGAACTCCGGGCTCGCGGGCATCATCCCCTCACCGAGCGGACGGCAGCCCACACCTTCTGGGAAGCCGAAGCGCGTCATCAGCGCTACTGCGAGCAGCGCGGTCTTCAGCCAAAGATCAAGCGCAAAACCCGCTTTGCGTCCCGCTCCGGTGGGGCCGGTCACTGAGCATCTGCCTCGCCTTCAATACCTTTGCCCCCATGAAACGGGGTTCTTTTCTTCCCATCGCATCCTGGCTGCCCGCCTACAGGCGCAAATACCTGATCGCCGACCTGCAGGCCGGGCTTACGGTAGGCGTCATGCTCATTCCACAGGGCATGGCCTATGCCTTACTGGCCGGCATGCCGCCCATTTACGGCTTGTACGCCAGCCTGCTGCCCCTGTTCTTGTACGCTTTGTTCGGTTCTTCCATGCACCTTTCGGTGGGGCCTACGGCCCTGGTATCGCTGCTGGTCTTCACCGGCCTGGCGCCCCTGGCCGAGGCCGGCAGCCCGGCCTACGTCTCGATGGCTATTGCAGTCGGCCTCATGGCCGGTTTTGTGCAGGTCCTGCTCGGCTTGTTTCGCCTGGGTTTTCTGGTCAACTTCCTGTCTCATCCCGTACTGTCGGGCTTCACCTCCGCAGCGGCTTTTATTATCGGATTCAGTCAGCTCAAACACCTCCTCGGCCTGTCCATTACGACCAGCGGCCGCATCCACGAGTTGCTGCCCCAGTTTTGGGCAAGCCGCGGCGACATCAGCTGGACTACACTGCTGGTAGGCCTGGGCAGCATAGCTCTTATGGTGGGCCTGCGGCGATGGCGCAGGTCCCTTCCCGCTGCTCTCCTTACCGTCCTGCTGGGCATCGGGGTCGCATGGGTCGGACATCTGGATGCGCGGGCCGGCCTGGCCATTGTAGGGGAGGTACCCCGTGGGCTTCCGCCGCTGGACTGGCCAAGACTGGATATGGAGAGCGCCGGCCGGCTGTTGCCCCTCGCACTCACCATCACGCTCATCAGTTTTATCGAATCCCTGGCCATTGCCAAGGCCATACAGCGCCGGCACGGCCACTACGCGATCCGGCCCAACCAGGAGTTACTGGCCCTGGGCATCAGTAAGATCGGCGGGGCGCTGTTCAGCGCTTTTCCCACGACCGGGAGCTTTACCCGCTCGGCCGTCAACGAGCAGGCCGGTGCCAAGACGACGCTGTCTTCCATCGTTGCGGCCCTTTTGCTGGGCGCGACCCTGCTGTTCTTTACGCCGCTGTTTTATTTCCTGCCCAAGGCCGTACTCGCGGCCATTATTATGATGGCGGTGGTCAGCCTGGTGGACGTGGGCGAGATGCGCTATTTGTGGCGAACCGACCGGCGCGACTTTCTCACCTTTGCCGTTACTTTTGGCGCCACCCTCCTGCTGGGCATTCAGCTCGGCATCCTGGTCGGGGTCGTCCTCTCGCTGGCGCTGATGATCTACCGCCAAAGCAAACCCAATATTGCGGTACTGGGGCGCCTGCCCGGCACGACCTACTACCGGAATATTTCCCGTTTCGAACAGGCCGAGCAACACGATGAGCTTTTGATCGTGCGCTTCGATGCGCCTCTTTATTTCGGCAATGCGGCCTTTTTCAAGGAGCGGCTGCTGCGTCTGCTGGATCGGGAAACCCGCCATTTGGGCATGCTGGTCCTGGATGCTTCGGCCATGCCCGATATGGATTCCACCGGCGCCAAAGCGATGAGTGACGTGCTGAACTACGTGCAGGAGCGCCGGCTGCGCTTTGCCCTGTCCGGCGCCACCGGACCGGTGCGGGATCTGCTCAAACGCCACGGCCTCATGGAGGCCATAGGCCGCGACAATCAGTTTCTCTACATACAGGATGCAGTGGCGGACTACCGGCAGGAAGCCTCCGATTCCCGGCACGACCCCACCCAGACCAACATCTGAGAAGTCGTTTATACGAAGCGCTCCAGCTGGTAACTCACCAGGGTATGGAGGGTGGCCAAAGCCAGGATGTTGGCCTGGTTTTGGGGGTAGCCCTTGTTCATGTAGAAATCTTCCAGGCGGACCTGCGATTGGTAATAGGTGGTCTTGAAGGCCAGCATGAGGTCTTTGTGCAAGGGATCCCGGTTGGCCCAGGCGTCCAGGTTAGTCATGAGCTCCTTATCCCAGGTCTGCACCGATTCCATCAGTTCTTTTTCGGTGACGGGTTTGTCGATGAGGTAGAGCTTGGCGCGCCGCGAGGCATTGAATCGCAACTGCTCCTGGTTTTGGAGCACCGGTCGTCCGCCGAGGTCGTCGGCCACGGCCAGCATCATGCGCACCTCCTCCCATTGCACGAAGGGATCGCAGGCCTGCACCATGAAATCGTCGCTGGCGTAATCGGTAAAGGCGGCCTGCGCGCGGGCCATCTCCTCGGGATGGCGCTCGAACAACCAGCAGGGCATGGCGTAGCGATTGCCCTGGGCGCTGTGAATGTAGGACAGGTGCAGCAAAAGCTGATCCAGATTGGGGTAGGCATAGGCCGAGTTGGGATCGAAGGGCAGCTCGTTGTTTGAGCTCCGGCCGCTGTATGCCCGCCGGATGGCCTCATTCATATAATTGTTGACCTGCATACTGGGGCCCTGGGCAACAAACAACTGATAGGCCAGATAGCCGTACGCCACCGGCGCATCGGAGCCTTGAAGGGTCTGAAAGGCCGTGGGATCAGTGTTGAGCGTGTAAATAGCTTGCTGGATGGCCCCGTCCAGGCCGGTCTCGATGCTGAAGTCCAGGTTGCCGGCCAAAATGCGGTAGCGCTGCATGTAGGGATTCTTGGCCATGAACTGCTGGTAGGCCTGATCGGTACCCTGGCCGTAGTAGCCGTCGATAGAAGCCGTGTAATTGCCTTCGGCCTTGAGCACGGTCTGCAGGCCAATGACGGAGGACCGGCGAATATCCGAACGGATATCGGGCGGCGACACGGCTGCGGGCTCCGGGGAGACGCTTTTTACGCTGGTGCCCGGAGGCGACTGGGAATCCGTATCCCCAGCCGGTTTGGCCTGCTCATTAAACGCAAGCGGAATGAGCTCTCGCTTGACATCCCCCAGCTCGAAAGAGGTGACCTTGTGTACAAAGGCGAGGTCCACTTTTTTGATGAACGCATCCTGGAAGCCCGCGGCCTTCACCTGAGGCAGGCGTTCGCGGGCCTCCCCCACGCCGGAGAACAGCCCTACTCCCAGGCGCAGCAGGTCGTCTTGCAGGTTGAGATACAGTTCGCCTGCCGGCAGGAAACGCTCCCAGTTCACCGCATCCTTGGCATCCAGGGAGGCAATCTGTATGACGACGACCTGCCTGCCACTGGGCTGATGCGTAACTACCGTGGCATTGGCATAGCCCTTGTTGCGCACCTGGGCCGCCACGGCATCGGCTTTGGCCTGGCTGGTGTACTCTCCCACAAATACGGTGTAGTGGCGATCGTCCAGCTTGTCGGCATGCACGAAGCCCAGAGGCTGGAGCGCGGCGAAGTCCTTGCGTTTGGCATCCAGAAAGGTGCCCACTTTCACCAGGTAGGCCTGCTGGGCCTGCAACAGGAAAGGCAGGGCAAAACACGCCAGCAGAATAGACCGGATATAGTGTTTCATAAAGCTTGCATTTTCAGTATCCAACGCAAATATACGCAGGCTTGATGTGTATTGCTTGGAGGTATTCCGCAGGGCCGCCCCAAACTTACCCCGGGACCTCAACTTCACCGGGTTGAATGCTGTTCCCTTGATCAAAAGACCCATCTATGAAGGAAGTTGTACGCGAATATTCCAATGGCGAGGTCACCATCGTTTGGAAACCCGCACTTTGTATACATTCCGAGAACTGCGTCAAGGGGCTGCCCGAGGTCTTCCGGCCGAAGGAGCAACCCTGGATCGATGCGAATGCGGCTCCCACCAATACGCTGGTGGACCAGGTAAAGCAGTGTCCTTCCGGCGCGCTCAGTTTTTATTTCGACCAGGCGGGCAGGAACGAAGCCGAGCCGGAAGCCCTGGAATGCGATGTCATGCGCAACGGACCGCTCATCGTGAAGGGCAAGGTAAAGGTCAACCTGCCCGACGGCAGCGTAGTAGAGCGCAGTTCCCGCACGGCCTTCTGCCGGTGCGGGGCCTCGAAAAACAAGCCCTTTTGCGACGGTTCCCACACCGAAGTGGGATTCGTGGATTAAAACAACAGGCTTATGCCCAGTGCCGAAACCCGAAAATTGCTGCGCGTGTGTGCCAGCCGGCCCCTTCAAATGGGTGCTACCCAGGTGAAGCAACCCCTGCCTGCGGAAGGGCTGCGCCAGTTGAGCCCCTTTGTATTGCTGCACCATTTTGGCCCTACAGAGGCCGCCCCGGGCGCGGATCCGCTGGATGTGGGGCCCCATCCGCATCGCGGCTTTGCCCCCGTCACCATATTGTTTCAGGGAGCTGTGCAGCACCGCGACAGCCTGGGTAATGAGGGCGTTATCCGGGCCGGAGGCGTGCAGTGGATCACTGCCGGCAGCGGCCTGATGCACAGCGAACACGCCGCACCTGAATTCGTCGCTCAGGGCGGCACCCTGGAAGGCATACAGCTGTGGGTCAATCTTCCCGCCAAGCACAAGATGGACCCGCCGGATTATCAGGAGCTGCAGGCCGAAGCCCTGCCCCGGGCAACGGCCGGCGACATCACCCTCCGGGTCATTGCCGGAGCGCTGGGCGAAACGAAAGGCCCGGTCGAGCCGCT
>JAJDFU010000453.1 GCA_020528935.1 Saprospiraceae bacterium
CCATGCGCCCACCCGCGTGCCGGGAGAGGCATGAGACGATAGCGTGGTGCATCCCCACAACGAGGAAGCCGCCAGGGTCCGCCAAAAGCGGTATTGGCCCATGTGCGTGCACGGCCAACCCGTAGACGTGTCCAGGGCGCAGGCCCGGCGGAAATGCAGCAATACCGTCCTGCGGATCACGCCCATCCGGGATGAGGTGGGCCAGGCGATGGCCCGCCTGGGAGCCACCCTCTTTGCGCGGCACGTGCCGAAAGGCTCCCTCATCAACATTGGGGTGGGCTTTCCGGAGGAGGTCGCCCGCTATGTGGTAGAGCAGGGCCTGGGCCGGGACCTCACCTTCACCACCGAGGCGGGTGCCTACGGCGGCCTGCCCGTGCCGGGCGTCTTTTTCGGGGCGGCTATCGGACCGGAAAAGCTGATCTCTTCCACGGAAATGTTCCACCTCTACCGGGAAAAGCTGTGGGCCTGTGTGCTGGGCGTTTTGGAAGTGGACGAGCAGGGCAACGTCAACGCCTCCAAGCGCGGCCCCCGCATGCTGGATTACGTGGGGCCCGGCGGATTCCCGGACATCGTCTACGGCGCCAAAACGGTGATCTTCATCGGCAGCTGGATGACAGGGGCGGGGTTCCGCATCCGGGAAGGCCAGATGCACCTGGAGCGGCCGGGCAAGCCGAAGTTTAAGCGGGAGATCGCCGAGATCACCTTCAGCGCCCGGGAAGCCCTCCGCCTGGGCAAGCAGGTCTTCTACGTGACCCAGGTGGGTGCCTTCCAGCTCACAGAACAGGGGCTGGCGCTCCTCTGCCTCCTGCCCGGCATCGATCTGCACCGCGACGTCCTGGCCCCATGTCCTGCCCGGATCCATGTCCCGGAGGAAGTACCGTTGGTCGCGGAGGCAATAGTGACGGGAAAGGGGTTTCGTTTGGAGTGGCCGGGGGAGTGAAGGCAGCGGGCATGAGGATTGGCATTGTCTCGCCTTAGAATCTTAGGTATCCGTGGACAGCCTATGCTTGTGTTCGGCTTCCCGGGCCTTGATCCAATCGTATAGGATCTCTGAAACTGCCGGCAGATCGTGTTTGACCATCCGGTCCTCAAACCGGAGGAAGGCGTACCGTAGATTCAAGGGAATGAGGTGCTACTGATACTATATTTCTCTATTTGTGTGAGCATAGAAAATAATCTTCCCCTTTGAAAAGGCCTGGTTTCTCGGTTGGGAGTCGTGTTCTTTCGGACTCGTTACCGCCAAATATCGTCTAGGCTGACCGTTATCCGGCATCCTTCTTTCCATTCAAACACCGGCGTCTCTTCCAACAGCCGGTACCTATCATCCGTTTGAAGCTGAAACACTTCAATGGTCTCGGCATCCGGGTCCAGGATGAGGTAGTACGGAATACCAAAGCGTTCGTATAGATCGAACTTATTGTGGCGATCCTTGAGCCGGGTAGCCGGAGAAAGGATCTCGGCGACCAGTGCCGGAGGGAAGTCGAGATAAGATTTTTCAATGGGCTGGCAGACGATCAGCAGGTCGGGGTTCACGATCGTGTGTTCGGATATCTTCAGGTCAATAGGCTGATAGACTTTGCAATCACAGGCAGCTGCCTCAACCGCCGCCAAAAAGAGCGCGTGGACCTTTCCCGCTATCTCTTGATGCCTGGGGGATGGCATCGGACTCTTGGCATGAGGAATGCCTTCAAGGATCTCCCACCTACCCTCCCACTGGAGATAGTCCTCATAGGTGTAGTTGGGTAAAATCCGTGCTGAATAGGCCATTATTGAAATTACAAAAGTTTTGTGTAAGGAATTCCTTATGTGGACAACAAAGACCACTTCGGCTCAGGGAAATCGCTGCCGCCCTTCGGTTGGGAATGCAATTAGATCTGTACCCTGCCGCTGCATCCACTTTTCGCGCAGGGCGTCGCTGAGCTCCGACAGCTTGATCTTGATGACTTCGGCCATAATACATGCAAAATACGGGTATCCATAGCAAAAGGCAAGGCAGGGATCGGCTTTGCAGCGTTTCCGGCTTTGCAAACCGGCCATCCGCGCAGCCGCTTACTCCTGCTTACGGCCAGCCGGTCCATTCAGCGAGAAGAACACAAAGCGCGAAGTCTATCTGTGCTCCTAGTCCAGCACGTACACTTCCTTGAAGACCCTGGGATTTTCGGTATACAGGCGGTGCAACTCCTGTACCAGCCCGGGATGGGTGCGTTTGTAGTGGGTAGAGAGCTCGAGCCCGAAGCGTTCGTTGAGCTGCGGCAGCAGTACGTCCATGCGGAAGCAGTCGAAGTACTTGGGGTCCTGCTCGCTGCCCGCCCCGAAAAAGTACCCCTTGGTGATGGTATAGCGCTCTTCCTCCAGGTCGTCCAGTTCGAGCAGGCCGAAGCCGATGTGGCCTTCGGCACCCAGGCTGGGCCGGTCCACGGAGTAGATGTAGTAGACCTCGCGCTCGGCCAGGTCGGGCAGCAGCTTTTTGGACTTCCAGCTGAACTGCTCGCCGCCGTCGTTGGTGTAGTTGGTGCCGTTGTACTCAAACTCCATCTTGCGGCGATTGTACTTGAACTCGGCAATGCTGAAAATCCGCTCGGCATGCCGCTCGTGCCCGATCACTTCCAGCCACAGGCCGCTCAGTTTTCGCAGGATGGCCGTATCCAGACCCGGCTGCACACTTTTGGTTTCCTGCAAAACCTGCTCCAGACGCCGCAACTCGCGCTTCAGTTTGCGGTTTTCTTCCTCCAGATCCTGAATGTACTGGTGCTCGGTCTGAGACTGCAGGTCGCCGGGCTCCACTTTGCCGGACACCTCCAGGATGCTGCGCTTGAGCTTGGCGATCTGGGTGCGGTAATCCTCGTGTGTGATGGTTCCCATGCGCAACTCGCGCTCCACCGAGTTGAAGGTGCTGCGCAATACGATGACCTCATTGCAGTAGCCGGAGGTTTCGCTGAGGTGAAAGGACAGGTGATCCAGCGCCTTTTCCAGGTCGCCGTCGCCCACAAACCGCCGCACCGCTTTTTGGATCTCTCCCAGAGGCATGGACCACTGTTTTGGTAAAATGCTAAAAGTACGGCAGCCGCCTGCAAAAAGAAAAAATGCAACCGGCATTCTTCCGCTTTGACCAACCTTCCCTATTTTTTGGTGTGGGTTTGGGGCGGGGAGTGTGGGTGTGAGTGAGTCCACACCCTGTCC
>JAJDFU010000608.1 GCA_020528935.1 Saprospiraceae bacterium
TGACGCGCCGGGTATAGCGCCTGTGAGCTTCACCAATGGCCCGATTCAGTCCATCCTTGTTTTCCGGCACTGCAATCAAATGAATATGATTGGGCATCAAACAATAGGCCCAGATTTGGACACCATGCACATCACACCAGTGTGACATCAGTTCCAGATAGGCCTGATAATCTTCGTCATTGAAAAAGGTTCGCTGGCGCCTGTTTCCACGTTGAGTGACGTGGTGGGGATATCCGGGTGCCACTGCTCTTGCCATTCGTGCCATGAAGCATCCAAATCATGGGGGTTTCATAAAAGCAACAATTAAGTATGGTGTCCCCATATTTCTGTTAGAGCACGTTTTTACACGACCATGAGCTCCCTCTAGGGGTTCTGCTGCTGTAGCCGGTCGAGCAATTCTTCCAGTTTGCCGGCCGCTTCCTGCAGGGTCCGGCGGATCTCCTCGATGCTCTGAGCAATGGTGGCGCTCACGCCGGGCGCCTTGGCCGCTTCCTCGACAAGCGGGGTGGCCTCTACCGCAGGCAGCTTGCCGGCCAGGACGTCGATGCCGTCGTCCAGGGTCGGGTGCATCACCACCTGCCGGGAATCGGCCAGAATAATGCGCCGCAGCTCCGGAAAATCGAGGGTTTCCGGCTTGAGAAACACCGGCTCGGCGTACAGAATGGCATCGCCGATCGGAATGACCAGCAGGATGCCCCTGGACACCTCAGATCCCACCTGGCCCCACAAGGTGAACTGCTCGGATATGACCGCATCGTTGTCGATGCGGGCTTCGACCTGGTTTGGACCGTCCACGTGCCGGCCCGAGGGGAAGCGGAACAGCTCCATCTTGCCGTAGTGTTCTCCGTCGCTGCGGGCGGCAATCCAGCCGACCAGATTGTGGCGGTCGGCCGGAGTAAAGGGCTGGATGAGAAGAAACTCTTCTTTTTCCTCCCCGGGCAGACGGGCTACGATGTAGTAAGGTCTCAGCGCCGCGGTCTCGCCAAAGGAGCTTTGAATGGGAATGGACCACTGATCTTCCTTGTTGTAGAAGACGACGGTGTCCTCCATGTGATATTGCAGGAGCATTTGCGACTGGATGGTGAACAGATCCAGGGGATAGCGCAGGTGTCCTCTCAGGTAGCCGGGCATATCGCTCAGGGGCTTGAACAACCCCGGGAAAATGGCCTGATAGGTCTGAATCATCGGGTCGGATGGATCCGCCACATAGTAGTCGATGGTTCCATGGTAGGCATCCACGACCGCCTTGACGCTGTTTCGGATGTAGTTGAAGCGGTTCTCGTAAGGCGTGGCGTAGGGATAGCGCCGGGTAACCGTGTACGCGTCCTGGATCCAGAACAGCCGGCCGTCGGCCACGACCGGATAGGCCTCCCGGTCGCGCATCAGAAAGGGGGTCACGGTGGAGAAGCGCTCGGGCACGGTGCGGCGGTATTGAATGCGGCTGTCTGAGGCGATTTCGCCGGAGATCAGGATATTGATGTCCATGAACTTGATGCTGTAAATCAGCCGGCGGAAAAAGCCGCTGAGCTGAACGCCGCCTTGTCCCTCGTAGCGCACATAGACCGGACCGTCCTGGCCCGGGTAATTGAACTCCTTCATGCCGCTTCGCACGATAAGAAAGTCGAGGCTCTTCAGGCCGTAGTAAATATCGGGGCGGGTCAGGGGGATTTCGCCCACCGGCGGCACATCCTTGATGAAGAAGCCGGGGCGCCCGCCCTGGTCCACCTCGGTGACCGGGGTCATGGCCACGCCATAGCCGTGGGTGAACTGGAGGCGGCGGTTGACCCAGCGCTGCGCCTCGTCGGGCAGCTTTTCGGCGGAGAGTTCCCGGGTGGCCAGCATCACCTGGCGCAACTGGCCGCCGACCTCGTAGCGGTCGGTATGAACCGCCATGAAGTCGTAGTACAGTCGAAAGAACTGGATCTGGTTGTAGCTTTGAAGCAGCGGTCCCTCGTCCCAAAGGCGGATGTTCTGGATCGTGCCCTGGTTGTCGGCCACGATGTTTGCATCCACCTCGCCCCGTGCAGGATGGCTGCGTGACTGGATGTCCGTCAGCCCGTAAGCTTTGCGGGTGAAGTCGATGTTGTTGGCCAGATAAGTCTTTTCCAGGGCCAGTTCGCTGGGTTCCACCCGCAGCCGCTGAACCAGGGTGGGCGCAGCGCTGCCGGCAAGCAGGGCCAGACCCACCCAGGCCCCGATGGCGTAGTAAACGACCCGGGGATTCTTGAACCGCCGGTTGAAAAACAGGACCCCCGCACCAGCCCAGGCGCACAATGACAGCAAAAATCGCGCGGGCAGGGTGACATGGAGACCGGATTACCCGACCCCGTACACCGCACCCGTGGGCCACAAGAGAAGATCGTAGCGCGCCAGCCAATGGCCTGCGGCGACCAGCAAAAAAATAAACGCGCCCAGCAGGGCCAGGTGGGATCGGATGGCGGGCGTAAGAATAAAGCGTTCCCCTTTCAGGGAAACGGAAAAATAATAGAGCGCCAGCGCGCCCAAGCCGATCACCACCAAACTTCCCATGAGCCACAATCGCAGAAAATCCAGTGCGGGCAGCGTAAAGATGTAGAAAGAAAAGTCTTTGTCAAATATCGGCTCGGTTTCGTTGAATGGTACGGCATGGAAAAACCGCAGAAAGAGCTCCCATTCTCCGGCCAGCCGCAAGGCCAGAAATACCGCCCCCAGCACAGCTGCCGCCCACCCCAGCCAGACCAGCAGAGTGATCGCGGCTTTGTACGCAGCGGGGGATATATTGGAATCGCCTTTCGGAAGGGACCTGGGGATGGCGCGCAACACCACCCGCAGGTTGAAAACGGCCAGCCCCAGAAAAACGGCAAACCCGGCTACGAATAAACCGATCCGCGTGCTCATCACTTTCAGGAGCACGGACTGGTGTCCCAGGTTGCTGAACCACAGCCAGTCCCGATAAAAGGACATGCCCCAGGTTGCCAGGTTCCAGAGAACCAGCACGGCAATGGCCATGACGATCCATTTGGTCAGGCGGGAAAGTTTCGAAAAATCCAGGTTTTCCGGGTTAAACTGCGAGAACGGGTTTCCGGGTGGATGATTGTCGAAATTGTTTTGCATGCAGGTGTCCGCTCGGTTTCAGGGGGATCGTGTTTCCGGTTTCCGCAGGCGGAAACCGGCGCCAAAGCAATATCAGCCCGT
>JAJDFU010000576.1 GCA_020528935.1 Saprospiraceae bacterium
ACCCAGAGCTCAGCTCCGTGTATTGTCAAAGGGGGGGTTAGTAAGTGTGCGCTCCAGGCAAAGGCGGGTAGTTCGTTGCGGGTTATGTTGCCGCTGTACAGCAGGGAGTCCGGAGCGGAAGTATCGTCCCCGCTGTAGATTTTCACCTGTACGCCGGTGGGCAGGTTGTAGAAATAGAGGTGTACCGAACGGAGCTGCCGACCGCTGTACTGGCTCGTTTGGTCGGATGGGAAGCGCACGGCTGCTTCGTATTCGCCAGCCGGAAGAAAGGGCGCGTTGGCATTCGGCCCATCGTAAAACAGCCCCTCCTCGATCTGGGGTTCGCCGGGGCCATTGTCGTCATCGTTGCTGCAGGCAAAGACCATAGAAATAAGGCCGAGGATCAGCAGACAGGTAGTGGATCGCATAGTTGCTTTTTTTTGAGTGATGCAGAACCAAAAACGATAGGAAAAGGGTTATCGTTGCTTTTTGTTGTGCTGCTTTCTCTTTTTACAAGGCGCACTGGAACAAAAAGGATGGCGCAAACCGGATCTTTCGCATCCATTTCTTCTGTTCGTCCACTTGACGGACCGGTGAGGCTCGCCCCTTCAGATCGATTTATACAACTGACGATCAGCAATTTGAGTGAATGGGGCAAAAAAGGAGGTATTCCAACCTCCAAATTTCCGTACTATTGTTTCATGGGGGTAATTCAGCAGTTTTTCGTAGAAACCGGAAACCTGAGTTTGTTTGCCGCTCAGTTTTTCCGGGAGTTGCCGCGTCGCCCTTTTGAGCTTCAGGAGTTCCTGCGGCAGTGCTACTACGTGGGCAACAAGTCCATTTTTCTGGTGGGCGTAACGGGCTTCATCATGGGATTGGTACTCACCCTGCAGACCCGCCCCACCATGGAAGACTTTGGCGCCGAAGCCTATATGCCCTCCATGGTAGCTATTTCTATCGTGCGCGAGATCGGCCCGGTGATCACTGCTCTGATCTGCGCCGGTAAGATCGGATCCAGCATCGGGGCTGAACTGGGTTCCATGAAAGTGACCGAGCAGATCGATGCGATGGAAGTATCGGGCACCAACCCCTTCAATTATCTGGTAGTGACCCGGGTCCTGGCCACCACACTCATGATCCCCCTCCTGGTCATCCTCGCCGACAGCATCGCCATTTTTGGATCGTACCTGGTCGAAAGCGCCAAGGGGCAGGTGACCTTTCAGTTGTACTTTCGCAAGGTTTTTCGCAGCCTGAACTTTACCGACCTGTTGCCGGCCATCTTTAAATCGTTCTTTTTCGGGTGGATCATAGGGCTGGTGGGTTGTTACAAGGGCTACTTTTCCGAAAAGGGAACAGCCGGTGTGGGGCGCGCGGCCAATTCGGGCGTCGTGCTGGCATCCATGCTGGTCTTTGTCATCGACTTCATGGCGGTGCTCCTGGGCGATATTTTCATTGAATAGTTTGCGATATGCCACAGGGTCAGGTACATACCCACTCCTCTTCCGACGCAACTTCCGGGGATGCCGAACTTCTCATCGACATCCGGGGGCTGTACAAGTCGTTCGGAGAAAACCACGTGTTGCGCGGTTTCGACCTGAAGCTATTCGACGGGGAAAATGTGGTGATCATCGGCAAGTCCGGCTCGGGTAAATCGGTACTGCTGAAATGCATAATCGGACTGATGCTCCCGGATGCCGGACAACTGCTGGTCATGGGCGAGTCCGTACCCGAGATGGACCGGAATGCGCTGAATCGAATGCGCCTGGAGGTGGGCTTCCTTTTTCAGGGAAGCGCCCTGTACGATTCGATGACCGTGCGCGAGAACCTGGAGTTTCCCCTGCGTCGGCATCCCCAAAAGATCGGTGAAGAACCCGTAGAGGAACTGGTGCGGTCGGCCCTTCGCGACGTGGGGCTGGAGGATGCCATCGATCTGATGCCGGCCGAGCTGTCGGGCGGTATGAAGCGGCGGGTTGCCCTGGCCCGGACCCTCATTTTAAAACCTCGGATCATATTGTACGACGAGCCTACCAGCGGACTGGACCCCATTACATCGGCCGAGATCACCCGGCTGATCCGAAACGTGCAGGATCGCTACCAAACCTCCTCCCTCATCATTACCCACGATATGGATGTAGCGCGCATCATCGCCAGCCGGGTGATTGTCCTGGTGGATGGAGTGGCACATGCCATGGGGGCCTTTGAGGATCTGGAGCGATCCGAGGATCCCAAAGTACAGGCCTTTTTCATCTGAGCCAACATTTATTATGTCGCACAATACAGCCATTTTTCATTCACATTCAACCGGCCTATGAGTACGAGCAACCGATATACCCTGCGCCTGGGCATTTTCGTGGTAATTGCCCTGACCCTGTTTATCCTGGCCAGCTATTTCATTGGCAATAACGAAAACCTGTTCACCCCTACCTTCAAGGTAAGCGCTCGATTCGGCAACGTCAATGGGCTGCAGCCAGGCAATAACGTGCACTACGCCGGCATCAAAGTAGGCACGGTCTCCGATATTGCGTTTGAGAATGACTCCACCCTGCGCGTGGACATGGTGCTGGAGAAAAAAGTGCTTCCCTACATGCACAAGGACGCCGTGGCCAGTATCGGCACCGACGGCCTGGTGGGCAATATGCTGGTGAATATCAGCCCGGGCTCGAAGGACGCGCCGCCCATTTCAAACGGAGACGTGCTGAATTCCTACAGCCGCATAAAAACCGAGGAGATCATCAATACCTTCGGAAAAACCAATGAGAACCTGGCCGTACTGGCCAATGACCTGCTGGAGATCGCCGAAAAGGTCAATTCCGGAAAGGGAACCATCGGGATGTTGCTTCGGGATACCGTTATGGCCCAATCGCTTCAGCAGACCGTAAGCCGGCTCAACCGGACTGCGGCTTACCTGCAATCGACCAGCCGGAGCCTGGAGCAGATCGTGGATGATGCCTCCGCCGGCCAGGGGCTGGTCGGTTTGCTTACCCGCGATACCGTCATCCGGGACCGCCTTCATCACGTGGTAGCTCGCCTGGACACCGGCATGATGCCTCAGGTGAATCACATCCTGGACGATCTGGAGCGATCGGGGCAGAACATCGAATCCTTCAGCGGCGAGCTGGACCAGTTTTCGCAAGAACTTCGCAATCAGCGAGGCGTGGTAGGTACCAGTTTGTACGAACCGGCTCGGGCCCG
>JAJDFU010000323.1 GCA_020528935.1 Saprospiraceae bacterium
CCTTCTCGTGGGGTGGGAGATTTGTATAAGTGCCAGGATGCAGAATGGGGGTTGGACATGCGCCTGGACAGCACCCTGGCCTTTCCCCGGCAGCTCACCCTGGGCGCCGTGCGCGACAACGATCTGATCTATTACCTGGGCGCAGAGATCGGCCGGCAATTGCGCGCAGTGGGCGTTCAGGTCAACTTCGCGCCCGTGGCCGATATCAACAACAACCCCGCCAATCCCGTCATTCACACCCGCTCCTTCGGCGAGAACCGCTACAACGTCACCGCCAAGGCCTACCATTATGCCCAGGGGCTGCGCAGCCAGGGGGTACTCCCCTGCTTCAAGCACTTTCCCGGCCACGGCGACACCGAAGTGGACTCCCACCTGGGACTGCCCGTAATTCCGCACGGCCGCACCCGCCTCGACAGCCTGGAGCTTTATCCCTTTCGCCTGCTGGCCGACGCTCCCCTCAGCAGTATGATGGTGGCCCACCTGCAGATCCCGGCCCTGGATTCGGCCGCCGGGCGCCCCACCACCCTTTCGCGTCCTGTGGTTCAGGGCTTACTGCGCGAAGAGCTGGGCTTCAGCGGGCTTATCTTCACCGATGCCATGGAGATGGGCGGCGTGACCGGCACGCGTTTTCCGGCCGGCCGGGCCGAAGCCGAGGCACTCCGCGCCGGCAACGACATCGTATTGCTGCCCCGCGATGTGGGCCGCACGCTGGATACCCTCGAAGTTTGGCTCAACAGTGGACAGCTGGAGGCCGCAGAAATCGAAGCCAAAGTGCGGCGCCTACTGCGCACCAAATACGAACTGGGGCTTCATCGCCCTGTTGCTCACCCCCTGAAGGGCATCCACCAACGCCTCCACAGCGGTTTTTCTGCGGACCTCAATGAAACCCTTTTCCAGGCAGCCGTCACGCTGGTGCGCGATGAAGGCAAGGCCATACCCCTCCGCGGCCGGGAGCTCGCTCATCTGGTCTTGGGCCGGGAGGGAGCGCCGGACCTCACCGCCGAACTGAAAAAAGGCCGTGAAGTGCACAAGCTGTCTGGCCCCCTCCGGCCTTCGGCAGCCCAGCGCCGGGACTTGCAGGCCCGGATACCACCCGGAGCCCCCCTGCTGGTAAGCCTGCACCACCTCAGCAAATCCCCGGCCCGCCGCCACGGCATATCCCCTGCACTGGTCAATTGGCTGAAGCGCCTATCCACCCGCCAGGCGGTGGTCGTACTCGTCTTCGGTACGCCCTACAGCCTCGCCCAACTCGACGATCTGCCCACTCTGGTATGCGGCTATGAGGACCGCCCCATCGCCCACCGGGTTGCCGGGAAAGCCGTGAGCGGCCGGATCCCCTTCCGCGGCCGCCTGCCGGTTACGGCCTCTCCGCAAGCCAGGTACGGACAGGGGATGAGCCTCCCGGCCCGGTCCGGACAATAGGGATTTTTTCAGACCTTTACCGCTATGAACCTCTCCCTGCGCATCGCCCGGCGATACCTCTTTGCCAAAAAATCGACCAATGCCATCAATATCATTACCGGCATTGCCGTGTTCGGCATTGCTTTGGGTACGGCAGCGCTCATCCTCATTCTGGCTGTGTTCAACGGTTTCGAAGACCTCATCACCCAGATGTTCAGCCACTTCGATCCCGAGCTGAAAGCGAGCCCGAAACAGGGGAAGGTCTTTGTGGTGGATTCCGCCCAGCTGGCCCGCCTGCGCGGCCTGGATGAGGTGGCCCACGTATCCCGCACGCTGGAGGAGATCGCTTTCTTTGAATACCAGGACGAGCAGGACTTCGGCACCCTCAAGGGCGTGGACGACTTCTTCAGCCGGGTGTCCGGTGTGGATACCATGGTGCGCGAAGGGGTGTACCGGCTGAAAGAGGGCGACAAGGCCTTTGCCGTATCCGGCGTAGGGCTGCGCAACCGGCTGGGGCTGAACATCAACGAGCCCTTTACGCCCATGACGGTCTATATGGCCAAGCGCAAAGAGGTAGGGCCCTTCGGACAGCCCTTTCGCAAGCGCTACCTCTACCCGGCGGGCACTTTTGTGATCCAGCAGGAATACGACCAAAAATACATCCTGGCTTCCCTGGACTTTGCCCAGGAGCTCATGGGCTACCGCGATGAGATCAGCGCCCTGGAGATCAAACTCACCCCCGCTGCCCGCATGTCCGGGGCCAAGGAGGCCGTGCAGGAAATACTGGGCGACCAGGTCATCGTGAAGGACCGCTACGAGCAGGAGGAGGCCTTCCTCAAGCTCATGAACATGGAAAAATGGCTGAGCTATGCCATCGTCAGCCTGATGATGCTCATGGTGGCTTTCAATATGATCGGGGCCCTCTGGATGGTGGTTTTGGAAAAACGGCACGACATCGCCATCCTCAAATCCATGGGGGGCACCGACGCTTTTGTGCGTCGCATTTTCCTCAATGAAGGCCTGTTGCTCACCTTGTTGGGTATCGGGATCGGCTTCGGCATCGCCCTGCTGCTGTACGGCGCCCAGAAGCAGTTTGAGCTGCTGCGCATTCCCGGTCAGTTCGTGGTACCTGCCTACCCGGCCAGCCTGCGGCTCGTGGATTTCCTGACGGTACTGGTCACGGTAGCTGCTATCGGCTTGCTGGCCTCCTGGCCGCCTTCCCGCCGGGCGGCCCGCGTGCCGGCCGTCATCCGCGAAGAATAAGCGGCTTGTTATCTTTGTGCCCGAACCGGGAGGACGACCTATGGAAGACTGGGAGCTGGACTTTGAGTGGCTGCGCGTGCGGCATGTAGTGAAAGACGCCCTGGGCCGACCGGAGTTGCCCGACCTGAATGCCATTCTGTTCCTGATCGGCATACAGGAGCTGGGCCGCTGGCAAAAGGCGTTCACCAAGGAAGAAAAACAGGATCTCATGCACATAGCGGTATGCAAGCTGCTGAGCTATCAAGGCTATTACCGCTTTGTGGGTCGCGACCAGGATGGATGGCCCCATTGGGAGCAGGACCGGCAGATCCCGGCCACCGGGGTGAAAGCTCAGGAACGCCTGCTCAAGGAAATGAGCATCTTGTATTTTCGCGAATGGGAAAAGGAAGGCAATACAAATCAACAAAAGGAGGAAGAAGAATGAAGCGTATTTTCATTTGGATGGCCCTGCTGACGTTCGTCGCCTGTGCCCGGGATAAGGGGCAACGGGAAGTGCTCATCGAAA